>JAYVND010000058.1:0-2322 GCA_043758635.1 Bdellovibrionales bacterium | reverse complement strand
AAATTTGTGTGATCAAGTGTGTGTCGTTCGGCCCAAAGCCAACGATCATCAAAATCAAAACATTTTTTCCATCACGTAGGCCCGTTGTCGAAACCAGTCGTGCTGCGAGTCCGTCGAGCGTCGTTTGTTCGGAGCGGTTGTTGCTTGCGTTGACTTTGACGCCGAGGGCGCGAGTGACCGAGCTTACGAGTTCGGTCACCGAGCGGTCGTAATCGCTCGGACGAAAAATGACATTCATACGGTCGACAATGAGCGCGTAGTTGGCGTTTGCTTCTCCAACCATGTTCTCATTTCCGTAAGTATCGTACTGAGTTTGATCTGCACGTTTCTTGCTTGCGATGAACGAGATGCCGTTAGGTAAACTCATTTTGTAGTAAGTGCCCGGCGTATGTGCCGTAAGACTTGCAACAGCTCGAACCGGGGTGGTCGGTTTCGCAGTTGTCGCGATAATTGCGTTGCTCAACGCTGCAGTTGGAAAAACGTTTGCCGCAGATTTTCTATTTTTGGCGGGCGAGCCTTTCGGCATTTGTAATTTCTGAGTTGAAAGCGCGGCAATTGAAGCCACGTTATTTAAAAACGGTGCGTACACACTGTCGACCATCCACACGTTCATGCCGTAGATATAATTGCCGCTTTCGAGCCAAATGCTTGATGTAAATCCATTTGGTGTTGCATCACCTTTGACCGTGTAACGACAGGCAAACGCGCTCGAGAAATGTGAACTGGGGAGTGGATTTGCGGACAATCTTTGACAATTTGTTAAAGAAGGCTGTGAGAAAAATTGAGAACGTTGCGCCTTCGTGAGTTTTTTCTCATAAGATTTCCACTGTAGCTCGGCGTCAAGATCTTCGATGGCGGTGAAGGCCTTTGCTTCTACGAGTCGCTGATTGTTCATTTTTTGCAAAATGCCATGCCGGGCGATGCGAATTCGCTGCAGTGTGAAGAGCGATGTGCCGTCCTTTCCAGGGCAAATCACAGAGCTCATGCCATTTGTCCCGTACAGAACACCTTGCACGCCATTGAACCGGCAATCACCAAATTGGGTAGGTAAGTAGAGGCTAAGGTTTTCATCGGCAAATAAAAGTTTCGACTCTCGAAAAGCGGGGTTACCAGCAAGGGTATGACCGCTTGTGACTTTTTTTAGAGCAAGACTCGTTATTTTTTTATTTTGTTCGTTTGCAGAGCGTTGATTTTCGGATTCGAATTCACGAACAAACTGCGTCAGTGGCATAAACGAGGAATATTTATTCTGATAGCGATCCAATTCGTTTGCGGCAATGACCCCGTAATCATCGAAGCTCGAGAGATTCAATCGAGCTGCCATGCCGGTCACTTCAAAGGCTGCGCTGAGAACGGGAGCGCCGATGTTCGCCGCGAACACCCGATCGGTGATCACGAGGCTTGTCACGTTCGCCGACGTCATTCTCTCAGAACTCGCGACGGCCGGGGTGATGTAAAATTCAGCGGGAGTCGCTTTTGCAACAAAAACCTTTTCGCCCGCCGACGCATTCGAAGATTTAATTTGGAGAAAATTCTTTGCCGCAACTGGAAGTTTGAGGCGACAGACGTCGAAATTTTTTTGGTCACCACAATTTGCGATCGTGAATGTTTTGATAACAGACCCATCATTCGTTTTAAATTCAATCGTTGTTCCTGCGACATTTAAGACGGCACTTCGAACCACTTCGAACGAGGTGAGCATGCTCCCATCGGCGCCAGTGAAGAAGCCGAGCCCAGAAGAAATCGGGACGCCATTCAGGCGAACGGTGATTCGTAAGAGTGCGCTTTTTACGTGCTTGAGCATTTCTTCTGCTGCTTTTACGGTTGGAGAAGGCTCTGAACTCGAAGCTGTCGCTGCAAAATCACTTGCCGGTCGACGGCCAGCGCGCGTCCAGGAGTTTGCGCGTTTTGCTTGTCCTGCCGAGGCGGTTTGAGATGGCATTTGGGATAAAAACACACAGAAGGATATGAGACCAAGCACGCGCAGCGTCTGTCCTCTGACGGAACGATCGATTTTGAACGTGGCGGGATCCATTTGCACTTGATTCATTAAAAGGCCTATCGGAATTTGCTGGTAAGCACTTGAATCTCTTGCACTCTTCTCGACCCTGGGCCAGAATCCGAGCATGTCAAAATGTGTATGTGGATCCCAAAAAGAATACTCCCTGTGCTGCGAACCCTACATCAAGGGTGTGTCGCTTCCTCCAACTGCTGAAGCGCTGATGCGCTCGCGATACGTCGCATTCACGCTCGCAGACATCGACTACATCGAAGGCTCGACAGACGCGAGTGCGCGCGAAGAATTTGATCGCGACGGGACTT
>JAYVND010000057.1:0-21287 GCA_043758635.1 Bdellovibrionales bacterium | reverse complement strand
GTTTGAGCGATGCTGAAAACTGTCGTATCTGGAAAGTGCATCATTGCGGGCGAACACGCGGTTCTGCGCGGAGTGCCTGCATTTGCGGTCCCGGTGACCACCAAGACACTCTCTCTCATATTCACTCCGCATGCGGCGGGGACTGGTGCTGAGATCACGACCGAGTTCGGTGGCACCCACGGGCCAGATTTACGCATGCTTTTTTCGGGCGTGATGGATCGTGCGTTAACAATGACTCAACACACGCACGTCGATGCGGCAGGACACTTTCAAATTTCCAGCGAAGTTCCAGTTGGTGCTGGTCTGGGTGCTTCGGCGACTCTTTGCGTGGCGGTCGGGCGTTTCTGTGCTTACAAAGGTTGGATTCCAGAAGCCGATCTGCATGAGTTTTGTCGTTCGCTCGAAGACCTCTTTCATGGGGAGTCGAGCGGTCTAGATATCGCAGTCGCGCTTTCGCAAAAAGGTTTGCATTTCATTCGCGGCGGCGCCCGTCGTGAAATTAATTTTGCTTGGGCTCCACACTGGTGCATTTCTTACTCTGGAAAACGTGGCATCACGGCCGAATGCATTGCAAAAGTGAAAGCGCTACTGGTAAGTGATCCGGAATTTGCTAGAAAAATAGATGAGCGCATGCGTAGTGCGGTCGAGCGATCCGAAAGAGCGCTCCAAACCGCAGGGGCTGGTCAGTTGGCTGAACTTGCAGATGCTTTAAATGAAGCCTGCACCTGTTTTCAAGATTGGGGATTAGCCGGAGGAGATATGGGGCGTCATCTCGGGATGCTCCGAAGTCAAGGCGCCATAGCGGTGAAACCAACCGGAAGCGGTAACGGTGGTTTTGCTCTCAGTCTCTGGCGCAACACGCCACCAGTGGGGCTCGATCTCATTCCAATTTGATCTGAACACGTGCACCGGCTCGGAGTTTTTTCTTTTCTGAGTGCGGTTGAAGATTGATGGAGCTTTTTATCAATTTTCTGCTAGATATTCGCGCATAGAGGGGGCTCTCACAATGAAACAATCCTTATTCAATTTTCTCTTCGTCAGCGAGGCTGTCAGCGCGACCCTCGCCTCGATGGTCGGCTTAATGGTCGCTGCGATCATTATGCTCTCGAGTGCGCAGGCGTTTGCGCAGACGTTCTCGCAAAGCGTGCCTTCCGAAGTGAAAGCAAAAATTCAGGCCGACATGGCATTCGTTCAAGGTATCCAAAGTGATAACGGGGCCGCTGCTGAAACGCAGATCTTCCAACAGATTTTTGGCGATAAACTGAACGGGCCAAATCTTACGAACTTTTTCGCAACCCGAATTTTGAATTTTGATATGAGCGATTGCGGCGGGGGTGGATCCGTCGCGGCTTGCGCGAGCCCACGTCACACGATGTACATCACTCAGAATTACGTGACGTTCGACATTCCGCAGATCTACCGCATCAGCGTGATCTTTCATGAATCTCGTCACACCGAAGCCGCACACCGCGGCTGGCCGCACGCCATTTGCCCGACTCCGTTCAAAGATGCTGCGGGAAATGACATCAAGGGTATCGTCTCCGGAAGCTTGATGGCCGGATTAGATGCATGCGACAACACGGAGCTCGGAGCTTACGGCTTGCAAGCAGAGCTATTGAAGAATATCGAGTTCGCTTGCTCGAACTGCACCGACAAGATGAAAATGGATGGCCAGATTTTCGGTGACGACACCGTGAAGCGAATCATTGGACCAGCTGCAGCCGTGTTGAAAAAAGATGTCCGAATCCAGTGATCAGCCCGACCAAGCGGTCGGAGACAGAGCCAGCGCCGCAGACAGTGCCGCAGACAGTGCCGCAGACAGTGCCAGAGCCAGCGCCAGTGCGGCAGACGGTGCCAGAGCCAGCGCCAGTGCGGCAGACGGTGCCAGAGTCAGCGCCGGCGCAGTTGACAGTACCAGCGGAAGCGCCAAGATCGGGAACCGCGTCGCTAAATTGGGGCGTTGGGATTGGCTCTGCTTCGTGCTTGTGTGTGCTGCGGTTTTTTTATTCAATCGATGGATGCACCAACCTGGCTCTCCCGAATCGCGAGTAAGCGCGCGTGATGCACTGGAATCGGCCAGTCCTAATGCATCACTCACTACGGCGGATCGCAACCAGGTGCGGATTTCGCCGACTCCAATGCTCGACGCTTCGCCGGGCGCTTCTACGCAGATTCCAGCAAAATCAGAGATCGAACGGAAGCTTGCGATCCTGCAGGAAATTCTCGATTCCGGCAATGACAATGACCCTCGCCTTGATTCTGAGTTAAAGGTTCTAAGTCCCGACGTGCTTGATGCGCTTCGATTGAAGTATGATCAGCTCTCGGTTGAAAGTCGAAATCGTCGCGGATTGATTGTCTTTTTAGTCGGTCGCAACCTCACGCGTCCTGAGGATTTTTCGTTTATGCGCTCGGTTTTGGGCGAGGCACCTTGCCTGAATCTCGCGAGCTGCGCGCGTGCCGAAACTGAAGCGAGAGGTGAGGGATCAGTCGACGGATCAGTTTCTGCGAGCCTCCTCAATTATCCACAGGTGGTGGCTATGACGTCGATTGCGAATCTCAAAAGGACGGCTGATTTAACGCTAGTTCAGCAAGAAGGAATCCGGCAAAATCTTGAGCAAGCGTTGCATTCACCGATCGCAATTATTTCAGAACGCGCTCGCAGGTTGAATCGATAAAACTATTCACCCCGAATCGTGGCTGCGGGTCCGCTGAAAAAATTGGGTTCGCAATCACTCACACTTTTGTGGAGAATAGTACATTCGACATCTTGTCGTCTTACGATGTAAAGGTGAGACAGAATAACTCACAAAGATAGGACAATTCAGTGATCACGTTACCCATTCTCGGCACGATTAGCCTTGGCTCCCTTATCGCAGCGTTTTTATCTTGGGGCGTGAACCATTCAATTCTCTGGCTCTTCATTCACGGATTTTTTGGCTGGTTTTACGTGATATATTATTTTGTGTCGGGGCAAGCTCACGCCGGCTGAGTCTGTTGACTCGCTAGTTTTAGCTTCCCCTCTCTTTCACTCTCATCCATCTTTGACTCCGCGACAGAGTCTAGCGCTGGACTGTTTTTCAGCGCCTTTGTAAGCTTAGAAATTAGAGCGCTACGCAATCCATCATCGAGCGATTTGCACAGGCAAACTCTGAACCACTGCTCTGGGCAAGACAGGCGATCTGAGCGTTGTACTTGGCCTCTAATTGCGCGCGGCCACGGCCGATAAATAGGTGGCCGCTGTAGTGATTGGTTGTTTTGCACTGCCACGTGATTTTGGCCGTTAACGGTTCGCAGTTGAGACTTGCATCTGAGCAGAAATTTGACATCGGTCCATTTTTACATGCCATCTCAGCTCGAGTGCTGGCATCGAATTCGGAGTCAGAGACAACCATGTAAGGCGTGTTACGCATATTTTCATCTATTACGCAGATGAATTTCCCTTCAGGCAACTCAGCACCCGGTGTCGGCATTGGATTCGGGCGAGGACTGGGCGCAGGAGTGGGCGCTGGACTCGAAGAAGATGTGCCCCAAACAACTTTGCGCACTTCAAGCGAAATTTCATCGGTCGAAAGAGTTGAGAAGACGAGGCCTACGATTTTTCGAGAGCGGATGGAATTGTCATCCTGGTAGTCAGTTCGCAACCAACGGTAAACAGCTTCGTGCCAAAGTAGTGCGGCTTTGTCGATTGCGCCTAGGGCCGATGAGTTCCAGAGATCATTGCGAATCAAAAGCTGGCCATCATCTTTGTAGTTTGCGAACTGCACAAAATTCCAAACGCCTCCGTGGCACTGATTCGGGAGAGGAGAAATCGGTGGTTTTGCGTCATCGATTTTTTCGACAACGGCGTCGACAAAATGCTTGTTTGAAAGAACAGCTGCCATATGCGATGCAATTTTGGCGGCGAACTCTGGCCATTCTTGGCGATATTTATTAAGAACCGAATCAGAGATTTGGTAAGGGTCAGTCAAAGTTGTGGTCATGATCGGATAACCGAACTCCTGAGTCGCCTCGAAGAGATCAAGCAAAGTACCGCTGATCAAATCAGCTTGCGCGTTCTGGCATGCCCAGAGTCCTCCGCCGTTGCCGATTTTATCTCCCGCGTATGCAGTTGTAGCAAATGCGCCTAGCGAGAAGACGGTCGTTAACAGGAGAAGCTGTTTCTTAAGAGTGGAAATTAAATTCATCAGGCTTCTCCAGAAGTTTGGGTCAGAGGGAAAAAGGCGATGTTGAGTCGGTAAACTTCTTCGCCCGGGATGGTTTCAATTTTTTTGCCGAATTGATCTTGAAAAACCCGAATCATTTCCTTGGCTTTCTTAATATCTTTTTTATTTACCGTCAAAGTGAAGGATGTGTGATCCCGAATTTCAATCGGGAGATCAAGTAGAGAGCGTTCTGCGAGTTTCAGATCCTCTAAGTGGGACTTTCGAACTGACAGATTCAGTAGCTCATCTGAAGAGGCGAGTTGCGGGAACTTTTTAACATAAGCGCCACTGCTGTTTTTTTCGGCAAAGCCTAAGCGAATGAGCCGGTCCCAGGCCTCACTCAACACTTCACGGCTGACGTCAATTCTTTTGCTAAACCAATTAAGTTGAGGTTTGAAGCCTTTCGTATGAATCAGATTTAGTAACGCGAAATGCCACCAATCTGAAATCAGATGAAACTGATCATTGCTCAACTCAACGTACCCCTGTTGGGCCGAAGTGTCGCTTTCAGTTGATTCGATCTGGAAAAAATCAATTTCTTCTTTCGGAGAGAGATGAAGTCTCGCTGCAATCTTAAGTTTCATTTGGTGACTGAGTGCCCTTTTTCCGCTTAAGACTTCTGAAATTGCGCCCGAACTTAGGCCCATTTTTAACGCAAAGGCCCGCTGAGAGAGGCGTGGGTTGCGGACTTGAGCTTCCTGCAGTTTTTTTTGCAGAATAAGTATTGATCGATCGCGTGATTCTGTTTGCATCTGCTCATTGTTAGCGGGTGGAGGCGAATCGGGTCAACAGGTTTTGGAGCAGAGTGCTCCTAGGAATGGAGCAAAGCGCTCCACTTTTGGAGCAGTTTGCTCCGTGTGCGGCAAAAAACGTGTTGTCGTTGTCGCGATCACGATCTAGCTTCCGCCTTATCGAAACGGTTGAGAGCCGCGATTGAATGGACAAATAATTAGCGATTTTATCGCGATCACAAGGAGTTTAAATGCAATCAACTAAGAAGATTCTGATCACCGCTCTTCCATTTCTGATTCTCGGCCTCGCCGCATGTGGCAAAAGCGGAGATTCTTCTCCGAAGACACCGACTCCTGGCGATTCAAAGGTCACAACTGACACCGCTCAGTGCTCATCGGGATCAACACCCAAGAGCGCGATCGGGTCGTGGGAAACTGACTTTGAGGTCACGAATCAGCAAGTGCCGATGAGCTTTCAGGTCGTGTTGGCCATCGATCAAAACCAGATCACGTTTACAAACTTCTGCAACGTCAATGGCGGCCACTTGACTTCGACAGTGGTGGCACCAGCGCGAATCACTCGGGACACCATTTCGGTTCTCGCTGATGCAACACACACCGAGGAGCGTGGCGACAGCAGCAATCATATCTCTTGCACGGCTTCACTCAGCAAAATGACCATTCATTACCAAGCGTCGGGCTCTTGCTTGTCGATGACCGGCTTGAATTCAAATGAAACTTTGATCATGGTGCCGGCCCGCAACAGCTCCATTGATACTTCGACTCCAGCCCGTCCAGGTAGTTACCCACCGTCAGGGTTCCCGGCTCCAACAAACGGTCATCAGCCGACAGACCCTGGCTACCCAGGATCGGGATACCCAAATCCGGGCTTCCCTGGATCGAACTATCCGGGTTCAAACTATCCGCCGCCTAGCAATCCGCAGCCTGGTTCGGGTTACCCAAATCCGGGCTCAGGGTTTCCAACTCCCAGCTATCCGACACCAGGTGCAGGATTTCCGACACCGAGCTTTCCGGCTCCAGGTCAATATCCACAACAAAATTAGTTTGATTCAAATTTAATTTTGATTTGCGTTGGGTCCGCAGCGGGCCCACCGCAAAGCCACTGCGAACCCGCAGCGGGCCCAACGGCTATTTCAGTTGGAAACGCCATGCTCACTAGTTGAGATATAGCATTCGATTTCGGTCGTGCGAAGAGTATCGGGCCGTTTGAGCGGAGCCGAGCGCGCCATCAGTCGTTAGTTGCTCGTGCACTGTGACCATGAGTAGAGCGCGATGCTGCAAGCGACTGTCGCGTTCAGAGACTCGATGTCGTTTTTCATTTCGATCTTCAGGTGTTCGAACTCCGTCGACTGCGGAACGCCTTGGCCCTCTTGACCGATGATCAGGCGTGCATTCTTTGGCCATTTGTGGTTTGCGATGTTGGTGCCCAGCATATCGAGCGCAATCCACGGTGCATCTTTGTGACGCTTCACTTGACTTAGCTCGTTGATTGACGGGCCTGAGGCAAGTGGAGTGATCATTGTTGAGCCACTTGCGGCGCGCGTGGCTTTTGGGTGAAATGGCGAGGCACTCTCTTTTAAGAGCACCACACGGCTCGCACCGAAAGCGGCGGCCGAACGCAAGAGAGCGCCGACATTTGCCGGGTCACCGAGTGCGCAGAAGATTTCAAGACCCGCAGTTGCAACATCGAGATTTGCTTGCGGAAGCTCTGGCGTGCGCACCACCAAAAGTGGTTTGCGTGTGCCATTCACGTCGAGCGTCTCGAAAAGCTCTTTTGGAATTCCCAAGATGATTGCTTGATCGGGCATTTTGCCTTTGAAAGCTTGAACCGCAACGGTCGCTTCGGCTTTGTCGTTGGCCACGACCACGATGTCGCGGATCATTTCGGGCGACCGCTCCATGATTTCGAGCGTCGCGCGCTCGCCCGACAAAATAAACTGCTGATTCTTTTTGATTCCGCGGCTTTGCAGGCAATCAACTAATGAACGGTAAACTTGGTTGTCGGCACTCGTGATAAATTTCATTCGGCTCCATTCTCTTTTTCCCAGAGGAGATCGAGCTCTTCGAAGTCTGGAAGCGGAGCTGGTTTTAATTTGGTGAAGATCAATAAACGACGTTCGTTTGGCGTTTTAGGGATTTCATAAGCAATGTCTTTTTCGAGCTTAAAGTATTCGCCCCACTGATCGAGCGCTGGCTGAATCTCGGGCGAGCAATTGGGACCCTTCATCAAGTAAACGGAACCGCCCGTCTGCACGCAATTGATAACGTTACCAAGTGTGTTTCGCGCGTCTTCGACCGCACGGGTGATCACTCCTTGGACAGGATAGAAAACCTCATGATTGATATTGCGACCCAGGATCGGCAGATTTTTAAGCTCAAGCTTTTCGCGGGCCTGTTTTAAAAATTCCACGCGGCGCTGGACACCTTCAGCCAGAATGACGGTTTCAGTTGGATGATCAATCGCAAGCGGAATCCCGGGAAAGCCGGGGCCAGTGCCCATATCGAGGAGCGGAAATTTTAATTTGGTGAGATTGGTGACGATGATGCTGTCGATGAAATGCTTGATCGCAACGTCGCGCAGATTCAAGAGGCGTGTGAAATTTTCTTTCGTCTGATTTTCCATCAGGAGTTGATAGAAACGGGTGAGCGCTTGGCGCTTTGCGTGCGGGTAGTTCGTGAACCCGTGATTTCTAAAAACCGAATAAATTCGATCATCCGCCTCATTGAAGCTGAAGTTTTCATCCGATTTGCGGTGACGTGACCCATCTTGCGAGCGCGTGGGAGCGCTCACAGGAGAGGGTTGAGCCTTTGCTCTGCGGTCTTTATAGGGGCTCCAATTGGAGTCGTTCTTATGCGCCATGTTGGTGGCGGATACTATTTGATAAAGCCTTTCAAATCATTGAATATTTACGCCATGTTGCAGGAAAAAATTGAAGAAATACGTATTAGTGCCGCAGCTGCATTTAAAGCAGCAAAGAACTCTCGCGACCTCTATGAATGCAAGGTTCAGTACCTAGGCAAGCAGGGAAGCTTTTCCAATATCATGAAAGAAATGGGCAAGCTCTCGAGTGAGGAGAAGCCACTTTTTGGAAAGCTCGTCAACGAGGTTAAGCAAGCGCTCGAAGCGCTCTATCTAGATTGCGAAACACAATTGAAAGCCGGGGAGCTTGCAGAGAAGTTGAAAAGCGAATCGCTCGATCTGACTTTGCCGGCAAACTCTGGCTCGGTCGGGGCTCAGCATCCGATAGCGATTGTGATCGACGAGATCTCGCGGATCCTGGGTCGGCTCGGCTATTCGGTTCGTACCGGCTCTTTGATTGAGCGTGATCGTTATAATTTTGAGGGCTTGAACGTCCCGAAGGATCACCCGGCGCGAGATATGCAAGACACCTTCTACATTGATGAGTCGCATGTCCTGCGCACGCACACCTCACCCATTCAGCTCCACGTGATGGAAACTGAGAAGCCACCTCTGCGCGTCGTGGGAGTTGGGCCTGTTTTCCGCGTCGACTCTGACGTTTCACATTCGCCGAATTTTCATCAAATCGAAGGACTCTGCGTGGATCGCAAAGTCTCGATGGCGGATTTAAAAGGAACGATCACGTTTTTTGTTCGCGAGTTTTTTGGTGCAAATTTGAAAACTCGTTTTCGCCCAAGCTTCTTCCCATTCACTGAGCCTTCGGCCGAAGTCGATTGCCAGTGCCCGATCTGTGCAGGTCGGGGCTGCCGCATGTGCAAAGACACGGGCTGGATCGAAATTGGTGGCTGTGGCCTTGTGCATCCGAACGTGCTTCGCTTCGCAGGTGTGAATCCGCAAGTGGCGGACGCTGACACGACGTCTGGTCGGTCTGAGGGAGTCAGGATTTCCGAGCCTTCGAGCATGTATGACCAATGGAACGGCTTCGCGTTCGGTTTCGGAATCGAGCGAATGGCGATCATCAAATACGGCATAGATGATATTCGTTTATTCAATGAAAATGATGTGCGCTTTTTGGGGCAGTTCTCACTATGAAAATATCTTTAAATTGGCTCAATGAGTACATCGACATTCAAGATCAGATCGCTAAGCCACAGGAGCTCGCAAATCTTTTGACTGCGGGCGGAATCGAAGTGGAAGGTGTTGAGAATCTTGCCAAAGTTTACGATCACGTGGTGATCGGGCATATTCTTAAAAAAGAACAGCATCCCAACGCGGATCGCCTCTCGGTTTGTCAAATCTCAACCGGGGACGGTGTGGTTCATCAAATCGTTTGCGGCGCAAAAAATCACTCGGCTGGCGACAACGTTGTGGCGGCGTTGCCGGGCGCGATTTTGCCAGGCAACTTTGCAATTAAAAAATCGAAAATTCGCGATGTGGAATCTGGCGGAATGCTTTGTTCCAATAAAGAGTTGGGTTTGCCGGGCGAGAGTGAAGGGATTGTCATTCTTCCAAAAGATGCGCCGGCCGGGCAGGCGTTTGCGAAGTACATGAGCTTCGACGATATTTTGTTTGAATTGAAGGTGACGCCGAATCGTGCGGATTGTCTTTCCCACTTCGGACTCGCGCGTGAGATCGCCGCAGTCCTAGGACGCCCAACAAAATTTCCGGTAGATTCTCTAATTGAAGATGGCGGATCGACTTGCGCAAAAGTCGCGCTCGAATTGAAAGCCGCCGACCTTGCTCCTCGCTATGCCGGTCGCGGGGTGATGGGTGTCAAAGTTGCGCCTTCACCAGCATGGCTTGTGAAGCGACTTGAGTCTGTCGGGATGAAACCGATCAACAACGTGGTCGACGTTACAAACTATGTGATGATGGAGTTGGGGCAACCGCTTCATGCTTTTGATTTCCGCCAAATACAAGGTGGCAAAATCATCGTTGATCGCGCGGTCAAAGGAGAGAAATTCACAACCCTCGACGGAAGCGAACTGACACTCGATGGCACGGAGCTCACGATTCGCGATGCGAATCGCCCAGTCGCGCTCGCAGGAATTGTTGGTGGGAAAAACTCTGGTATTCAGGACGACACGACCAATATTTTTATTGAGGCTGCGTATTTTGTGCCGTCAGCTATTCGTCGAACGGCTCGTAAGTTTGGGATCGAAACAGATTCCTCTTATCGCTTTGCGCGCGGAACAAATCCAGAGGCCGTTCCGCTCGCGATGAATCGCGCGGCTTTGCTTATTCAGAAAATCGCGGGTGGAAAAATCATGGGCGAACATCATGATCAGTATCCAAGCCCGATTCGCCATTCCGCGATTGAAATTGATTTGGCGCTCTTGAGCGATCGCCTTGGCTACAAAGTTGATGGTGCTGAGTTCTTGGATTGGATGCAGCGTCTCGACTGCAAAGTCATGCAGTTGGGCGAGAGCGAACGCGGTCCCCGCTGGTCGGTGACGCCGCCTTTGTTCCGGTGGGACATGGCGCTCGACATGGACTTGGTTGAGGAATTTGCGCGCCTTCATGGGTACCAGCACATTCCGGAAACGTTGCCGGCACTGGCTTCGGCGCCGGCACTACACGATGCCTCATTTACGATCGAAGCGAAAATTCGCCGCTTGCTCCAAGGCGAAGGCGCTTCGCAAGCAATCAATTACGCATTCGTTTCTAGTGTCTCGCAGGAAAGAATCTTGGGTGTCTCGGAAAATAATCGCCACGCGTTAAAGGGGCTCGGCCTGCGCGTAACTGAGGAGCCAATTGCAATCGTGAATCCGCTCAACGAAGAGTTGAACGTGATGCGCACATCGCTTCTTCCGGGTTTGGTGAAGAACATTTTGAACAACTCGCGTTTTGGAAATTCGAGTGGACGTTTGTATGAATTGGGTTATGCGCATTTTGCAGGTCGCTCTGAACACGCATCGGCAGGTCGCGGAGAAGCTGCAGTAAATTCGAAAGCTTCGTCTCTGAAAGCGGGCGGCGAATTGGCCATGAGTGGAGATTCGGCTTATACGCAAGAGCATCGCCTGGCGTTTGCTTTCTGGGGACATCGAGCGGACTTATGGCATAAGAAGCCAGCAAGTGACGTGGTTTTTGAGCTCAAAGGTGCGGTCGAGGGATTGTTTAAGGGATTGCAGATGAACCGTTGGAAATGGTTCCCATTGCAAGGTGAGACGCAAGTTCCCGAATTCTTACACCCGGGTCAATGTGCAAGATTGGAATACGAAGGTAAACCAGCTGGATTTATCGGAACACTTCATCCGTTAATTGCCGAAGAGTTCAAAATTCGCGAATCGGTTGCGGTTGCAGAATTCAATTTGGAGCGCTTGCTGACCGGTCAGCCGAAGAGCCCAAGCTATAAGTCCATTTCGCGCATGCCGTCGATGGAGCGGGACATTGCGCTTCAGATGCCGAAAGATTTGCCGGCTTCAAACGTCGAAACCGAAATTAAAAAAGCTGCAGGCGATTTGCTCACGAGTGTCACGGTCTTTGATATTTTCGAAGGTGGGAATCTTCCAGAAGGTCAGCGCTCGGTTGCCTTCCGCATGGTTTTCCAGGCGAAGGATGCAACGCTCGAAGACGCCGCGATCAACGGTCTTCGAGATAAAGTTGTCGAGGCTGTGACGAAAAAGTTCGGTTTAGTTTTGAGGTAGGTCTTGGACTGCTGACGCATCGTTTAATAACCTTTGGAAGTTGTCGAGAAGAGTGATTTCATTCACTTTTCTCGAAAGTCTGCTTGCTAGTTTTCAACGGCTTGGTAGCCTTTAGGAAGACTTGAATTCAAAGCGGACTTCTCGGTTTAGTTCGTCTGGGTTGCAAATCTAGTCGACTGATTCAAACGAATTTTATTGAGTCGAAGTTGTGTAGAGTCATTGCCAGTTCGGCGAAGGAATATATGAGCGGACAAAACCTAGGTCGTTCAACGATGACGAAAGCGGACATAGTTGAGAAGGTCTATCAAAAGATCGGCTTTTCCAAAAAAGAAGCGTCGGAGCTTGTCGAACTTGTGTTCTCAAGTTTGAAAGACGTTTTGCAGAAAGGCGACAAAGTCAAAATCTCAGGCTTTGGCAATTTTGTAGTTCGTGGAAAGAACGAGCGTGTGGGCCGGAACCCGCAAACCGGCGAGCAAATTAAAATCAGCGCACGGCGGGTTCTCACTTTCCGACCATCGCAAGTTTTAAAGGCGATGCTCAATGGCGAAGACATCACTGGTCTCACGGACGACGAAGACTAGATCTCTCAAGGAGCAGGAATGGCAGCGACTCACGGCACGCAGGTTGGAAACAGCGAGAAAGTCACATCACTTCCATATGATGAGACCGCGCTTTCGTTGAGTCCAATTCCAGTGGCTGGTGAATTCGCACCGGTTTCTCCAAACGGATCGACGAATGCATTTTCGAACGGATCTGCAGACGGATCAGCGAACGGATCTGCGAGCGTGGATTCGTCGAAGAATGGTCTCGATTCGTCGGATAAATCCGGCACAGACTCTTCTGCTCACTCCTCCGATAAATTAGACTCTGATTCGCACGTTGGTGACGAACTTGAAATGCTCGATGCGGCCAAGCATGGATTCAAAGATCCACGTTTGGAGGCGGGGGGCGACCTCATGCAAAGCCTTGAGTCGATTCCTAATAAAATGGCTTTTAAAATTGGCGAAGCGGCCGAGATGGTTGGCGTGAAGCAATATGTTTTGCGTTACTGGGAGAGCGAATTTGAAATGCTCCGGCCGCGCAAATCCAAAAACAATCAACGCGTCTACTCGCGCCGTGATGTTGAAACCGCCCTCATGATCAAAAAGCTCTTGTACAGCGATCGTTTTTCGATTGAAGGTGCAAGGACAGCGTTGAAGCAACTGAAGACACAAGTCAAAGAAGAGCGCGGCGTTCGTGTTATGGCGCAAAGCCAGGACCTAGCTGTAACAAAGCTCAAAGGCTTACTTGCCGAGATTCGCCGCGTGCGTGAAATATTCTGCTAATTCTTTCATGAACTAAATTTTGAGTTTCCAGTTTCGGATCGCGGAGTTGCGTGATTGCTTCATTGTCCGCTGCGGAGTTGCGTGATTGCTTCATTGTCCGCTGCGGAGTTGCTCTGTTGGGTGCACCGCGTGGATTTGTACAAATGTCCGGCCTGAGTGTGTCCGTAAGTTGATTTTATTCAATATAGTTTGACAGCGAATATCTCAGATTTCTCTACGGTTGTGCACCGGCATTATATCTTTCAGCTTTCGCGATTCAAGCAGACCACGCCTTCGGTTACGACATTCAAAATGCAAGTTCGGCATCGGGTCGCTCTCATCCTTGATGATCCAGCCCGCAGCCTCACTGCCGCTAAAAATTGGAGTTGAAAAAGCCGTGTTACAAAAAGTTAAGAATAAAAGCATTTCCGCGGAGGTCCGCCATGACGAACAGAATGAGAGAAGCACTTCAACTTCAGGACTGCCTGGGACGAGTGATCTATCGGGAGCGCGAATGCCTGAATGAAATTTTGGATCTGATCATCAAAGCCGAAACGAGCCGTGCTTTTCTTGAGCTGGGTTACTCGTCGTTGCTTGATTGGCTCGTCCAACATTTCAATTACTCGACAACTGCTGCGCTCCGACGAATTGCGTCTGCTCGTTTGAAGCGGGCGGTTCCGGCACTGCATGAGAAAATTCAGTCAGGTGCGGTGAATCTTACAACGGCGGCGAAAACGCAGAGTGCGATCAGGGCAGAGGAAACAAGAACAGCAAGAAAAATAAGTGACGATGTGAAGCAGTCGTTGATCGAAAAGATTGAAGGAAAGAGTGGAGATCAGGCGGAACGAATTCTGATGATGGAGTTTCCGGAAGCGCAGATTTTCCAGAGAGAAAAAGTCAAAATCACGAGCGCAGAGGAGGTGACCTTGCAAATTGTGATGTCCCGCGATGAGTACGAGGTATTTTCAAGGACGAAACAACTCCTTTCGCATTCGGTTCCAAATGGGAGTCCGGGAAAAGTTGTAGCGATTCTTTGCCGTGATTACAATTCGCGGAAGATTCGGACCTCCAAAACGTCGCGCGCATCTCAAGTGAAAAAAGTGACAAGTCGCCGAGCGTCGGTATGTGCCAACGAAAACGGAGGAAGCTGGAAGGACAGTGGGCTGGCCGCAACTGCGTCGACCCCGAGGTTGGCGATGGAGATCGCGACCGCAATGAAGTCGACATCCGCCGCGGATTCAATCTTGGAGTTGGAACATCAATTGGAACTGAAGCCTCAATTGGAACTGAAATTCGCGGTCGAACCAATGGCGGCATCGAAGTCTAAATCGGCATCGGCTTTGAAAACTGCAGCGGAAATAAATCGAAAAAGTTTTGATCGAGCCTGCTTGTTTGAGCCTTCAGCGATACTGGAACGAACGAACCGTCACATCCCAAAAGCAAATCGTAATTTGGTTTTGGAGCGTGATCAAAGGGCTTGTCAGTTTAAGAACTTTGAAACTGGAAAGACCTGTGGTTCGCGATATCAAATTGAAATTGATCATATCAAGCCGTTCGCAATGGGAGGCTCGCACGAAGTTGAAAATTTGCGTTGCTTGTGTGCGCAACATAATCGTTATCGTGCGGTAAGAACTTTTGGAACGAGACAAGAGTTCTTTCAAAATTTTAGCCGGAGAGCAAAAGATCTAAGGGCATAAATTCCGAACTCGATTTCTCGAGCTCTGTGCGACGGTGTTGATCAATATTTGAGCTGCATGGCTAAAGAGCGATCCGATCTCTGTCATTCTGTTATGGAGAAAAAAGTCGAGTGGGAGATCGGAACTCCGCCGCGGAACTCCGCTGGCGAAGCGAGATCGGAACTCCCCTGCGGAGCTGCGCCGGCGAAGCGAGATCGGAACTCCCCTGCGGATTTGCGCCGGCGAACTGAGATCGGAACTCCGCCGCGGAACTCAGCCGGCGAAGCGAGATCGGAACTCCGCCGCGGAGCTGCGTCGGCGGAGCGAGAATTGAAGTCCGCTGCGGAGCTGCGGGAATTCAGCGGGGTTTCGCAGACAATTATGAGAAGAGTGCTTCTATGTCCTGGTGGCTCAAAGTTTTAAGCATACCAGCGTCAGATGAAACTAAGGCCGATGCTAAATCACGTTTGGTTTTCTGAAGCTCGAGAATTTTTTCTTCAACCGTGCCTTTGGTTATCATCCGGTAGGCGAAAACGCGGTTTTTCTGACCCATGCGGTGCGCGCGGTCGATGGCCTGGCTTTCGGCAGCGGGATTCCACCATGGATCCAAAATGAAAACGTAATCGGCGGCCGTTAAGTTGAGTCCCGTACCGCCTGCTTTCAGGCTGATTAAAAATACCTCGACTTTATCGTTCGATTGGAACTCGTGGACTGATTCGCGACGCTGGGCGCTTGAATAGGAGCCGTCAATTCGCAGCTGGTTGATACCCGCACGTTCGAGTTTTCTCTCGACAATATCGAGTAAGCCAGTGAACTGAGAGAATACCAAAGCTTTGTGGCCACTATCGAGAACTGTTTGTAACTGCTCCATAAACGCATCGAGTTTAGCACGGGGTTCATCAAGCCATTTTTTATCGACGAGGCCAGGATGTGAAGCTGCCTGGCGCAAGCGGAGCAAACCTTCGAGAACGGCAAAACCAGACTTTGTAAGTCCCTGGCTTGCAACGGCGTCTTGCACACGCTTTTTATGAAAGTCGCGGATGGCTTGGTAGCGTTTGAGCTCAGTGCCTGAAAGTTTACAGTGAATGACCTTCTCGATTTTTGGCGGCAGATCTTTTAACACTTCCTCCTTCGTTCTGCGCAGGATGAATGGCTTTAGCGCAAGCCCAAGTGCGGCCAAATTTCCGTTAGCCTGCATTGAGAGCTGCAATGCTTTTTGTTTCAAACGGCCTGAGAGCAAACCTGGTGAAACAAAATCAAAGATCGCAAATAAATCCATCACCGAATTTTCGACAGGTGTCCCACTGACGGCGAGGCGATGGCGCGCCTTGAGTTGCAGGCATGCTCGGTGAACCTGCGAGTTCGCGTTCTTGATGGCTTGCGCTTCGTCAAGAATCACAAAGTGATAAGGGATCGCACTCAACGTCTCGATATCTTGGCGAAGGGTGTTGTAAGTAACGAGCAAAACATTCAAGCCTCGAATTTGCGAAAAGAGAGGACGCTTTTGCGAGCCTTCGTAGATTGCGCATCTTAAGGCGGGAGAAAACTTTCGAATCTCTTCTTCCCAATTGAATAAAAGACTTTTAGGGAGAACGACCAACGACAGTGGCGCTTTCGGATTTTTGACGTACTGATCTGTTAGGTGCGCGATGAGCTGCACGGTTTTTCCAAGCCCCATGTCATCGGCTAAGATTCCACCGAAGCCAGTGTCAGCTAAAAACGAGAGCCATCCGAAGCCTTCTTCCTGATAATGTCGAAGCGTCCCTTTGAAACTAGCTGGTGGCGGCTTTGGTTTTGCCTGTCGGTGGCTGATGAATTTTTCAACCATCGCGCGAAACGGCGCATCCATCTTTGTTTCGATCCTGCCGAGCTGCATCGGCAGGCCCACGGCTAAATCTCTTACAGCGCTCTGAGCGAGCGTATCGCCTGCAGCGCTCTGAGCGAGCGCATCAACTCCTGCGCTCTGAACGAGCGCATCTCCGGCAAAAAGCGCAGCCAGAATTGGAATTTGGGCCAAGGCAAATCGCACTCCAGTTTTAACCTCAGTGCCGAGGTGAACCAGAGCCGCGAGTCGAGCGAGTGCTCGAGTTGTAAGGTAGCCGATTTCGGAAGGTTCAATTTCGTTCGACCTCTCAGATCTCTGTTCAGATGGGGAAGTATCTAGAATGTGCGCCGCAGTCTCTTGTATGGCTTGAGTTTCGAGCAGGTGGACGGGGGTTTTCCCAACAGGCGCATTGAGCTCGACGGTACCAATTGCGAAATCCAGGCGAGGCAAGAGTTCTTGAATTGGGACAAGGCTTCCACCGAAATCGATGCCGCCGCAGACAAGTGCACCTGATGTTCCGCTTGTGATACTGAGCCGCAACTCCTTCATCGGACAGAGGCGGCGGCCTTGAAGCTGCAAGACTTCCTTTGGCGCCACCAACAGGTCAAGATCGCTTCCCGACGCGTCGCTGTTGGCTTTTGAGAAAATAAACTCCAACAGTGCTCTGAGGTTATCGCCCCCGATTTCGAGTCGACTGATTTTCTTTTTCTCTCGCAGAATTTCTACGAAACCAAATTTTTGAGAACTTGCATCGACAGCGGTTGGATCTTCGAGAAAGAGCGCGAGAAGTGCTGCCTCTTCAATTTTTCTATTTCGCAATTCCACTCTGCGTTGGTCTCGAAACAGCTCAAGCGTGGATCGATCATTCAATGTGACTTCAAAATTTGGATAAACAAAAACTGGCACCACGCGAGAAGATCCGCGAGTTAATGAAGCTCCTTCGCGACAGTTTCGTAAAATCTCAAAGCGCAGCTTCGGCATCGGCGTTGCCTCGCTCCATGCAAACTGATTTTCTTCGGCAGTTTCGTTCCAAGTCAAACGTGGCCGCACGGGGATCTCGTAATAGTACTCAATCCATTCTTGAAGCATTGCGATTGGAAGCTCCAGCCATGGCTCTTCTTTAAGAAAGTCGAGCCAAGCAAACTCGCTCGGTTTGGTAAACCGAATTGGGTTCTTCGCGAGCATCGCGATGCCCGTGAGTGAATCTAGATGGAGCTTTTCAAGTTCAAGAGCAAGCAGCTTCTGAGATCTAATTTCGTTCAACTCAGGGGAAACCGAGAAGGTCGACAAATCGCTTGAAACTTGGACTCGCAAACTCAAGCGAGCGCGTAGAATATGAGAGAGTCGAGCCGGCATTTGAAACGAGTTAGTTTGACGAAGCTTACGACGAAACCGTGTGAAACTCAGGCGAAGACGCTCCGGTGCAGCATGCGTATTCTTCGAGCCCAATTGCTCATTTAAAATTGTAATTTCATCTTGTGGTCGGCTCATCTCTAGTTTTTACATCAAGAGTGACTGGAGCTCAAGGGATGGAAGTCCAAGGTTTTTGACGAGCCACGCATCTAATGACGGCGGCGAATTTTGATCGGCGTTGCGAAGACACGCGAAAACCTCGTCTGCCTGTTGGCTCATAACCGTAGAAGTTTGAATATTTCCGCAATGAGTGAAGTTCCAAGCTTCGCCGAGCTGCAGGCGAATCTGCTGGCGCCAGCTCTCTATCATTCGGAGCGACCACTCGTTGACATCATAGATTCTTGCAACGTGGCGGTACAGGCCAATCCGTGGAATCTCGGTCATACTTTCTGTTGTGATGTTACGATCGTTTTTACTGCTCGTTAAGTGCGACGAATTGTTGGTACCGGGTAATGAAATATCGGCTCCCGCATTGAGCAAGATTGTCTGGTCGATATTAAAGCCTGGATAATTGAAGTAGCGCGTCTCACTTCGCATCCGCGTGACGCTCTCCATTTCAGAATAGTTCACTTCCTGCGGCTCCACTGTCGTCTGTGGAGTGAGGTTTCCATCGGGCCCTGGCTGCATGCGAGTCACCGGGCGCATTTCAGTTCGTGTTTTGTAAACGAGTTCGTTTGAAGAATACGGCACTTGCTCTTCGTAAGATTGCGTGAACATCGTAGATCTTCGATCTGTGTTGAATTCGAACTGCCCTTGATAGTTGAGCTTCACGTGCTTCAATGAAGCGGCCTCGTACCAAGCGGATTCCTCAATTGCCGAACGAATGGCGCTTTCAAAAACAGGCGTCAGAGAAGGGGGCAGTCCCGTCACGCTCCCTGTGAGATCCAGATGTCCAATTAAGCCATGCTGGATCGGTTGCTTTAACATTTCACGAGTGTCGCCCCAATAGCGACACTCTCTGGCAAGAAACTCAAGATAGAAGCCTCTCTCGCGTGGGGTGATTGCAAAATTTTGTCGGCAATGTGTGAGCCCGATTTGCGCCGCATTTTTATGAAGGCGGTCAAGCAGCGTGAGATTTTTTTCTTGAAAAAGATCTTTGAAGTGATCGAGTAAGAAAGCAGCTTTGAGTGGATGATTGACGCTTAAGAGCTCTCCCGTGTGTTGCGCGATGTTTTGAATTGCGTAGTCAGTTTCCTCATTCTGAGTGAAGGCGACGGCACCCGTTGGATACACCTGCCATTTGCTCAACCGGTCGATGATTGATTTGAGTTGCTCATTGGCCTGATAGTTATTGCCGCTCAAGCGCTCGCGGCGGACGAGCAAAAGCTCGGAGCTGATCACTCCTTCGCGTGCTTTTTTCAGACCTACGATAGCATCAACGTCATCGGGGTGTTTGCGCAAAATCTGCTGGTAAATGTTCTCTGCATCTTCGTAAGATTTTTCCTGCATAAGTTTTTCGGCTTTGCCATGGAGCGAAGTGCAGGCGGTTGCAAACGAAAGAATCGCGATGCTCGCAAGGAGCAAGTGAGTTATTTTGAGCATAAGATTCCTCTATTATTCGCGAGTTGCAATATGCTTTCGGGCCAAAGCTGCGGGCCCGAAGTTAAAGCTGCGAGCCCGGATCTACAAAAACCCTGCCGATCTACTTCGACAATTTGCCTTTTAACAACCTGGAAGTCACCTGAAACACCAGCCAATCGGCTCCTAGAAATTTCTGTCATTCAATCAGCAAATCTTTCGGCCTATCAGTCTTCGAATTGGTCGGTCAATCATGTGGGAGTTCATTCGCTTGACCACTTCGCCACCGCTCAGTTCAAATGTTGCGCTTAGGATGGCGAAACGTATGGCGAAAGTGCATTTTACGCTAAAGCTTTCGCATCGTCTCGGAAGCGCCTCTGCGGATTCTTCGGTTTACGAAATGCTTAGCCTCTCTGATCAACTCAGAAGCGTTTTGAGCGCTCTTTTCTCTTCATCTTTCAGCACAAGCCAGTCGACCGGCACATGTTCAACGATGTACTGCCATGCCGATTTCAGCATGACTTTGGCCTGTGGATTTTTCGAATTGCGATGAAGGTCTTTCAGCAGATTAAGTCTTTGCAAAACAAAAACGCGAGTGGGTTGAAAAAAACCGTTCTCATCCTTGCCGCCATTGCTGAGTTCTGATGATTCGACTTTTGTAATCAGTTTCGCGAAATACATATCGAGGAGTTCGCTGTCATTTTCCATCTGATTCCTCACTTTCGCCCCGAACCATTGAACCACGAGTCTCAGTGGTCTCAGCGGTCTCAGTGGGTCACGGTTCCAAGTCCGGTTCCACTATCAAGGCTTAGCACTGGATGACTTGAAGTGCGACCAACTTTAGCATTTCGAAGCGCTTGCACAAGCTGAGGACGAATCGAATTTGTCCAGTCGTCATAGTTGGAATAATGGGTGCAATACTTGTCACCCGGGGAGGGATCAGCATCGGTGGCACTAAAACTAACAATGAAGCGACATTGCTTTCCATTGAAGCTGACTTCGGCCAGCACTTTTTGAATATTTAGACTGACGTTCATCTTCTGTAAACGGGCGAGCTTCTGGTTGACCGGCGTGCAATTTTTTGAGGTGGCAACAGAAGCTGGGCTGATCCAAATGTATGCTTTTCCTTGGCGAAGCAAGCGATCTGCCATTATTTTAGCTTCGGTGTAGGCGCTTTTTGGATTCATCATATGATTGTAACCCAGCTGAATAACCACCGTGTATTGGTCGTCGCACCACAGGCTCCTCGGGCTCGAACCGTGCCCTGACTGGTCAAATTCGACTGCAATCTTTCGAATATCCCGATATTGGAGGAGCTTTGCGAGTCTCCGATGAAGCCAAATTCTTCAGCGTGTGCAGATTCGGGAAGCCCGAATGATGGCGAAGGAGACGGCCTCAGCGATCAGTATCTGTAACATGAGTGCTCCTCAGTGAATTTAGCTTTTAAGTCCATTGTCAGTTTGCGAACTTTGGAGATCGGGATCAGCATTCCATCCTTTCTCACGAATAAAAATCAAAAAGTTTTGCCACGACTTGCAACCGGTGGGACGCTCATTGACAATGAAGCTCATTCGCCACCTTTATATCCAAGTTCTAATTGCTACGATTCTCGGCGCCCTGTGCGGAATTATCTGGCCTGACTTTGCTGGAACCGGGCGCGTTCTCGGCGAGAGCTTTATTGCGTTGATCAAAATGCTCATTGGGCCAGTGATCTTTTGTACCGTTGTAACGGGGATTGCGACGACCGGCGATATGAAAAAGGTGGGTCGTGTCGGACTCAAATCCATCGTTTATTTCGAAGTCGTGTCGACGATCGCACTTGTGATCGGGCTGATCGGGGTCAACTGGTTTAAGCCAGGCCATGGGTTCAATGTCAATCCATCAAGTTTAGACTCTTCGCTTGTTTCTCAGTATTCCCAAAAAGCAGAAGGTTCATCGCTCCTTGCTATCGTACGTCATATCATACCAGATACGTTTACGGATGCTTTCTCTGCGCATGGAGATTTACTGCAGGTTTTGTTGGTCGCAAT
>JAYVND010000056.1:0-7358 GCA_043758635.1 Bdellovibrionales bacterium | reverse complement strand
GTGGGATGAAGCAAAAGAGCTGGAAAATATCCGAAAGCATGGGGTGGATTTTAAACAAGCCTCTCGTGCGTTTGTAGATGTTGACCGTGTCATTGCCGAAGACAGTGCCCACAGTGGAGCGGAACCGCGGCTATTTTGCATCGGCTTGGTCGGCGCGAAAGCAGTAACTGTCCGGTTTACTTACCGAAATTAAACAATCAGAATCATTGGTGCAGGATTCTGGAGGAAAGGAACACGCTTATATGAAAAAGAACAAAAAGGGCGATAAGCCAGTTGGTGAATTAAAACGGGTGGCGGATTTTTTACCGGCACCATCAAAATTGATTCAAAAAGAGCATGTTACTAAGATCACTTTGGCGGTCGACGATGAAACCGTCGAGTTTTTTAAATCGACGGCAAAATCGCTCGGCACAAAATATCAAAAAATGATGCGTGAAGTATTGAAGACGTACGCCGGGCATTTCAAAAAATCATCTTGATCTGATTCAGTCTGTCGAATTTGCGGTATTCGACCGTCGGTATGAAAAACCATTGTGTCGGATGACTGCATCAATCTTTCAAATTGATGCAGTTGATGGTGACCTAGTGCCAATATTGATTTAGGCCGCCGGGAAAACGAACACCTGCTCCGGAGCGTTATCTTATCCACAATGTGTCGCTCCCAGAGATGGTATGCAACCGACAAGCCTCTTTAAGTTGTCATTTTCACAAGTGTCGCACGAAGCAGCGATTTATTCCGATTCTGAAATTTCCGATATTCATCGACCGTGCTGTGCCGGTTCGGCGGCACATTCAGCTGCGTGCGGATTCATATTTTCTCGTGCTGAGTTGGTAGATTACTGATTATTGTACGCCGTCTGAAGTTCTGAAAAGTTAATCATCCATTCTTTTGGAATCGTCCCAATGATCGTGATTTCGCTTTCTGCGCCATACGGCTGAACTATCGCATAGCCTTCAGGGCGATTTTTCACGTGCTCGGGCAGATCATAGTTTTTGTTGGTAACAACCAATGCTTCAACCGGAACGTCAAAAGCCATTAAAATCACGAAATCTTTTGAACTCATAATTGATTTGGCAGCCGCGCCGGCAGCGAGAGGTTTGCCATCGGGCATCTCGCCCCATTGATTGACCTCAAAGGTTGTGGAAATTGCTAGCCCACCGAGGGATGAATTAAGCTGAAGCGTTTCACTCAAGTTGAGGTGGAGGTGAGTCAGCATTTCTGAAAGCTTCCGAGAATCATAATTGAGCACATGAAGAAATCGGTTCGCAACGAGTCCAGTTTCAAAGAACTCCAGCAGGTCGTCCTTTGAAAGCCCCACTTTCCGAGTCACCCTGACAACATCGCCTCTTTTCAGGTTTTTGGTTTGGCCCCAATATTTCTTAGAGTCAGTCGTGTTTAGACTTAACGAAGGCCCACGCCACTGAGCATCCAGTTGCTCATCAGTCGCATCAAAGAATTTGCGAGTATCTACCTTTAATTCCAATGCATTATCAATCCTTTCCACTCTAGGGGCGCGGAGCCGCTCGGCTACGTGTGGTTCGGAAACTTGGATATATGCAGCTCTGTAGTCTGACACGGGGGAAAATGGTGCATGCTCTGCTCTTGTAAGGTATCGAAAAATATCCGATCCCGATGATCGAGACGTTATCCCGGCGACAGCGTTCCAGCGGTCAGGGGTAGGGTTGAAAACTTCTCTACAACTTGATAAATTTTGCCCCCAGCACGGTCCAAAGAAAGTTAAAATCGCCAAAACTTGGCATAGCATGCGAACAATAACTTGAATCGTGGGGCACCAGAACTTCATGGTTGCAACCGATGCAAGACCTGAACCGAAACGGGCAAATTCAAACACAGTGGGTGGTACCCTCGCTTTCCGCCTCGGCCGGTCGTAAGTCAGATCTGATGGCATCTTAAAGAGGTCTAAACTGACTCACATCTTTGTAAGCATGGAAATAGCAATTTTTGAAACCTGAGATCAGCGAGAAACGGTAGCAAATGCCAATTTCCGGAACGACCCAAATGAAGTGAATCGCTTTCAATCCGAGGGTTCGCTCCTGGCACGGCGATTGAAGGTACATGTTCATTTCGACCGGCCGCTCTATTTTTGTTCCAGCTCCAGCTTGAAAGATTAGGCATAAAATGAACCTGAAAAATGGTCTCATAGCACATTCAGCAGCACTCATCTGTTTGCTTATTACAAGTTCGTCACCAGGCGCTGAAGCTGTGACTCCGAACTTATGTGCTGAGCAAAAATCTCTATTGATTCATCAGCACGATCATCGAATTTCGACAGCCAAGTTGATCGAAGACATCGCACGGTCAAATGTTGACGTGATTGCCCTTGGGGAGACACATGCGGAGAGCTGGGATGTAAACCAGATTTATTATCCATCATTTTTAGAACGGCTCAAGCTTCGAATTCCGCAGATTGACTGCATTGGTCTTGAGCAGTCTCAGTCAGGCGTGCCTGAGGAGCTGGCGCAAATTCGCAGAGGGCATATCAGCGAGGGAGAGCTATGGCAGAAGTTTATTCAGAAGGCCGATGACCTAGGGATTAAAGTTTTCGGCACTGACGAGAATCCGTCAGTTGCCGGCATGTTTGACATGGAAGCTAGAAATGCTTTCATGGCTGCAAGCATAATTTCTCTTTTTAAAACGCATAGTTGCCGGAAGATGGTCACACTCAATGGCATGTCGCATCTTTGGAACACGAAGGCTCCAAGTGTTAGCTCTAGGCTCCAACATCAGGGAATTCGTTCCTACAAAATAGCCATTGTGGACGTCGGTTTGGCAACGCCTGTATTTCCCCAAATGCCAGACTGGGAAAAACGTGGTGGATGGCTCAATGACGGGTTCGTATGGAAAGACGAGGTCGGCAACCGAGTCTGTCGCGACTCTCCAGGAGCGGTTCCCATGAATTTTGCGTCTCTCCGGGATACCTACATTAGGCGCAGCAGAGTACCTTTGTTCAACATGACTAAAAATGAGATTGCAGAACAAGGGCAAGGATTTTGGAGCGATTTTAATGCAACGCTCATGGTGGGGTGTGGACGAAGTTCCAGTGACAGCTGTGTGTTCTCTAACACGTCGGATGATTTAGAATATGGTTTTTTATCATTTCCAAATCTTCGCTAAGTTCGCCGTTGAAGGCAGACTTACAAAGATCAGCAGGCGCAATTGCTCTGCCGATTTCGTTTCGCGTCCACGACACTTCGAATAGACAGTTTCCTCCGTGGATCATCATATCAGCGCCTCACAGTCTCACTCGCCTCATCGTCTCTGCCGTCAGCCGCGGCAATCAAGCGTTCAGTCTTCGTGCGAGAAAACCGACTGGTTTTCGAACGCTTCTGCTTATCCTATAATTCAAAAACAATGCCGTGGAAGTTGTCGTCACAGCGATTTTGGCGTATTTTTACCTTGCAGCTCAAGCCAAGAACGAAGGCGCCCTTTCCAGGACTTATCCCGCAGCTTAATCCCTTTCGCTCCATCGTAGTAAATCAAAGTTCATCTGGTAGACCTGCTCAGAGTTAGATTTTTTGACGAGGGGTTGGATTTTCGACAAAAATGTCAAAAATGCCTGCTGAATTCCAATTCGCGTGGCTGGATCGCTAGAAAGAATCACTGAAAAGCTGTAGTTATCTTCGTCCACGCTCTGCTGGAGTTTTACGAGCGCTTTCTGCCTCATTAAAACTCGGTAGGGCGGATAGTAGTCAGAATCTGACTTAAGATGCATGCTGGGTGTTGGAGCAACCCAAGCGCCATCTAGAAACTGAATTAAATTGAGGTCAGTCAGCAAATCGACAATTTTGTTCAGCTCTTTTTTTGAAAGTCCAAGCTCTTCACGTATCAGATCGGGTGACCGAATGTATCGTTCGATCGAAAGAAACATGTGCACTAACTGGGCATTGGGACTGAGGTGGAACAATGCGAGCTTTTGTGCCCGCTCCTCTTCGTTTGCTACCGAGATGTAATTTTCGGTCGCGAGCGCTTTACTTCTGATCTTAGAAATTGCTTTTAATATTAACTCTTTTCGTTCCTCGAGGGTCGTCCGTTCGAGTTCAGATAAGAGCTCGACGTAGCGGGTCTGCGTCGAGGAGAGCCGTAAGTAGCGACATGCCAGATAGAGTTGATCCGCGCTCAGTTGCCCACCTTGGTTAAATACTTTTGAAAGGTAAGACCGCTGAATACGAGCAGCATCCGCCAAGCCGGCAAGCGAAGCCGAACCATTTTTCTGTTGGCGCTCTGCCAGTGCCTGCTTCAGCGCTGCCTTATAAGTGGTGTATCGAAAAATATTCATAGCTGTTAATAATAAATTAATTCTTTCCATTCAAATTAATTATCAAATTATTGCTGATTTTTTGGAAGGGACTTAATTATCACAGCACGCCAACTCTGGCGCCTAACAAAGGAACAAGGCAATGAAGACAGCATTCTTTTTATCAGCAGCGTTGATGGCGATTGGCTTACAATCACAGGCAGCTGAGACTTCGCACGTAAGTATTCGCGCATACGACTGTTCAGTTGATAAGCTTGCAGATCACAACGGCAAGTGCGAGATCGAGATCGTAGATGCGACGGGGAAAAGTTCAATTCTGACAGCGAGCCCAGAAGTCGGGGCACCTTGGGGAAATTCATATGGTCCGGCAAGTTGCCATCCGTCTATCGATCTCACTGTAGACGTGTCTAAAGCTAAAGAGATTCTTTCTGTAAAAGATTCATCTGGGGAGACCGTTTCCACAAAATTCGATTACAGTCACTGAGGTGTTGTAAGCAAACTTGAGCATTCGGAGCCCCTTCCGAGAATTAACGTTCGGGGCTCTGTTTCCTGTACTCGTCACGTACCGAAATTTATGGTTTCGCGACAACGACACTTTTGGAGTTTTATGAAGGTCGTCCTGCTTTATATTTTAGTGATTTGCTCCAGTTGTTCTGCACTCGCAGCTGGCGGCTGGAACAGTGGCGGTGGTGGTTTAATTGATGATACTTTGAATCCGTGGTTTCTGCCGAATACGAAGGCAGTTTCTTACTGCATCGAAATTGACGAAGCGAAAATGGGATTCAGTCGTAAATTTGTCGAACCTCTCGTCTTGCGAGCACTTGATTTTTGGCGGGGCCAGTTCGCGCTCGCCCCAGACGGAGATAATCACATCAGAATAGCAACCCAGACCTTTGTTAAAACTGAACTTTGTGGAGATCGGACTGACCTCAAATTCCAGTTTGGAGTCCTTTCACGGATACAGGCAAAAGCAATTCAAGAGCCAACTCGCTTCGTGAGCTTTGCTTCCCGTGAGCACTACGATCGACAATCTTTGCGCGGCTCAGGTTTCATCTACTTTTCCCCTGAGCGAGGCCCCCTTGCCATCCGGAAGAACTATCTCCCGCAACTTCCGTGGTCTGCAACCCAAGGCTTAGCTATCTATCCGGTTCTTTTGCATGAACTAGGACATATTTTTGGTCTTTCGCATGATAGCGGCGACGGCCTGATGAATGACGGTTTCCCTGAACTGTTACTGAGCTTGCCAAAGTCCGATCACAAATTCGCTTTAGATCTGTTGAATGTGCTGTTTGCCAAAAACGATCCAGATTTTATCGGCTTCCGGAACACGTCACCATTGTTTGAAAAATTCTGTGTTCGATCAGTATCTGAATCAAATACAACACTTCCAACTCTCTTCGAGCGCTACTTTGGATTGTTGGGAGGTGGAGGCACCTGCTCTTATGCATTACTTAAAAATGTAACGGAGCTCGAGATCGTTCAATCGAGCGGAGATGGTGTTGAAACGGTTACGGGAACGGCGCATCTGAGGAAGCTTCCAGAGTCATCTGTCTGGCGGCCGGTTGTTAAAGTCTTTCTTCCGCGCGGGCAAAAAGTCTTTCCTACAGAAGCGAAGAACATTCTAATGGGCGCGCAAGCAGAGGTTGAAACTTTAATGGTTGGCGAATATGTGTCCGATGATCAGAAAATTCATCGCAAGGTAGGCGTACGTGTCGCCCCTTGGGGTGTTCCGGTGTTAACAGGCGTTCTCGACGGAAGCTTAATTCTAGATTTGAATTCGGAAGCTTCTGTCCAAAAGTAAATCTTTATCGCGTCAATTGTTCCTGCTGTAGCACCGGCAGATAATCGATTTACCTTGAACTGTTGTGGATACGGGCACGCCCATTTTATCTAGAGCTAATTGAATCGATTGACCCTGCTGCGACTGTCGTATTCCTATGCTGATGCAGAACACGGTCGCGAAAGTTTCGCCAATTCAGGCAGCACAAAATTCCAGAGCCTTCAATTGGAATTGTCGCTTTTCTCGATTCTCGAGAATCACGTTCTCATTCGGAGGATAACTCTTAACAAAAGCCGAGCCTATTCCAACCGAGAAGTCATTTTGAATCGTTGCTTACGCGTCTAACTCAGAGCTGCTTACGAATGTGCAGTTCAACCTTCGAACTGCAAAAAAATCTCTTTCCTACCGCCTTCATCTTTTGTGAGGGGCTTCCTTGGCAAGTCTTTGCTAGGGACAGGGCTGAACAAAACGCCTTCGAGCTGCGAAAGTTAACCCTGAAAACTGGAGCAATCAACTCTCGCAAACCCTCTGACTTGAACTCCTGCGTTTTTTTTCGTTGCAGCATGCAAAGTACGGCCGACAACCTTTTAGGTTATGTCCAGCTTGTCTACGTTATTTAGTCACGCAAACTTTTGCATCAACTAAGGCGCCACGATTTCGAATTGCGAGCTCCAAACTTCTTCCGTAACTCGTGAACTGTTTGCCGTTGATTGCAACCGCGTAAAAATAATTGCCACTAATGATTTCACACGAATTCGAGCTGCCGTCCATGCGGGTACAAAGGTTTCCTTCCACCATAGCATTCAAATCTTTAATAGCCTGGGTGAAGTCGCCTTGGCTCCCATAGTGGGTATATTGGATACCATCAAGAGCAACAGCGTAAAAGTAATTACCTTCGGTAATCTCGCAAACTTTCGCCCCTGCTCCCTGTGCCAACAATAACATTCCCAGAGCTAATAACATTTTCATTGCAAATCTCCTTTTAGAAACAATTTTTGTCACTGAAGGCGAAGTTAAGCACATCGAAGTAGTTCAGCTCTGATAGGTTAACTTTGGCCTACATTCGTGTTATTAATGCAAGTTCCAGTCCTTGTAACTGCAAGCGAGTTTGCTCAGCTCAAGAAGGGTTTAAATTGCAGCCCCGGTTCCAGAAAAGCGACAAATCACAACAACTCATCTTTTTTTAGGTTGGAACCTTATTTTGAGCTTGTCCTTCGATCAGTTGAAATTCGTAGATCGAGTGGCAGGTTGATCGTCTAAATTGCTTCTTGAATTTCGTCAATTTGTTCTTGTTTATGCTC
>JAYVND010000055.1:0-2331 GCA_043758635.1 Bdellovibrionales bacterium | reverse complement strand
AAAGCATTTTAAATTCTTTGCAGTGAAGTGAGAGCTCACCTTTTTTCGATTTGAAAATAAAACCGCTGATACCAATGATGTCTCCAATATCCAGATGGTCGTAAGCGATATTATCCTCGACGGATAGTTCCTCTTTACGCAGGTAACACTGAATTGAACCAGATCCATCTTGCACGTTGAAGAATGCAGCTTTCCCCATCGGGCGACGGGTCATCAAGCGACCTGCGATTCTGAAGCTTGTGTCTTCACGCACATCACCGGCTTGAAGCTTCGAATCCCATTCTCTCGAAAGATTATTGATCAGTGCGTTGCGATCATAGTTATGTGGATAAGGGTCAATACCGGCAGCGCGTAGATCATGCAGCTTACGGCGCTTTTCTGCGCGGAGCGGATTCTCACGACTTTCTTCGTGCTCAACTGGAGCATTACGTTCAGTGACGGCGTTCGTTGCAGCTTTGGAATTTTTTGTATCACTCATGGAGTCATTTCTCTCGTTCGTCTGAGGCTTAAAGTCTGATAACGAATAAAATTGGTCTTGTTTATCAGTTCAAATCTTTAAATTAGTATTAAATTTTGGCAGGACCCGCGTGGAGCCCATTTGGTGTAAGGGGGCCGGATCGAACTGATTTGGCCATCGAAGTTCTGCGGGCAGTTTAACTCCTGAGTGGGACACCCGAGTAAACATCTTGCACCCGCTTGAGAAGCTCGATGGCCTCTCGTTTGGGCTGTTGAAAGACGTTGCGCCCAATCATCGAGCCGAAACTTCCGCCGGTCGCCATCGCCTTCACTTCGTCTAATAGTTCGTTTCCGGTCTTAGTCTCACCGGCCGAAAAAAGAACGATGCGTTTTCCAGAGAAGCTTGAGTCCATCACGTGACGCACGCGCTCGAGCAGTGATTCAATCGGGATACCCGAAGCTGCATAAGCCTTGCGGGCTAACTCATGTTCGAGATGCGAAGATGGCGGCTTCACTTTTACAATATGCGCTCCCAGCTGACAGGCGATTTGGGCACCGTACGAAATCATGTCAATCGCCGTCTCTCCAGCTTTCGTGATCTGCTCTCCTCGAGGGCATGACCATACGACCACAACTAAGCCTGCTTTTTTGGCCTCAGCCGTCGCATACGCCAACTCTTCATACATACCCTTGCTCTCGTCCGAGCCGGGATAGATCGTGTAGCCGATTGCCGAGCATCCCAACCGAAGCGCATCGTCGACGCCCGCGGTGACGGCGGCACTCGGAGTCTTCACACTTACGAGGGAGTCCGAATGATTGAGTTTTAAAATCACTGGGATCTCACCCGCGTAATCACGAACACTTGCTTCGATCAATCCAAGCGGAGCCGCAAGTGCATTGCAGCCCCCCTCGATCGCTAAATTAAAGTGGTAGGATGGATCATAGCAGTCAGCTTGTTTCGCAAAACTCCGCGCGGGACCATACTCGAATCCTTGATCCGCCGGGAGAATCACGAGTTTTCCACTGCCTCCAAGACGACCTTGATTCAAAATGCGCGCAAGATTTGTGAGAGTTCCTGGATTGTCGGAGCCATACCAACTCAAGATCTCTCTAACTCTTGGTGTCATGAATGCTCCTCAGCGGGTTTGAAAAATTCTAAACTTTTTGCGCAAGTCTTGCCGCTAATAGCGTTGCAGAACTTAAGCTGGAGACGGTGCAGATGTGGGCGAAACGTCAGGCCAAGAAGTTAGACATAGCAATCCTCGAAAGCAAGCTCTAGACCCGAGTGTCATCCGTACACTGTTTGTCCCGCTTCCGTGCAGTATCATCGCCCTATCGTCGCCGTATCGAGTGCGAAATTTGACTTTGCAAGCCGGGTTTGCGAACTTGCAGCGTTATCTGCCCTTTAGACGTTTCCGAAGGAGCCCCATGGTTCAAATTTCGATCCGCCCAGAACCCACACCCAATCCGCAAACCATGCGCTTCTCCTCGAACATTGAGCTGACTGACCAGCCGTCGGAATTTAAATCGGCTCAAGAAACCCTCGCTGCTCCCCTCGCGCGTAAGCTCTTTGGCTTTCCTTGGACGGCGGCCGTTTTCATAGGGCGCGACTTCGTGACGGTTACGAAGCAGGAGTGGGTCGACTGGGAAACTTTGGCCGAGCGTTTGGCTGGTTTGATCTCGGAGCATCTGGAGCGCGGCGAGCCCGTGATCACAAAATCGAATCCTGCGGCGACTGGTTTAGCGGGAGCGACTGGCATAACTGCTGGCACAGGCGGATCACAGCCCAACGCGAACTCAAGCAACGCGGCAAATTCGAGCGACTCGGCAGTGGTTCAAGCGATTAAAAAAGTGATCAACGAAGAGATTCGCCCC
>JAYVND010000054.1:0-2331 GCA_043758635.1 Bdellovibrionales bacterium | reverse complement strand
GATCGGTAAGCAGGGTCGTACCGCACGTTCAATGCGCACAATCTTGAATGCAGCCAGCACCAAGCTTCAGAAACGTTCGGTTCTCGAAATCGTCGAGTAGATTTGGATTGATGGCGACGCGGTTCCCGAAATCCTGGATCCGAAAATAGAAGACTTAGAAAGGCACGCTCTCACGAGTGGGCCTTTTTTTTATCAGGGCTCCATGGTCGGCGGCGCTCCATACCTCGGCAGTGCGCTACCTCGCAGCCGCGCTCATTGCAGCAGCTGCGCTGAGAAAACTGGTGCTAGTGGCGGGATCGGGGTCGCCTTGGCGGGTGAGGGCTTTAAAAGCTGGCTCACTTTGGTGGGTACGCCTCGAGCTCAAGCATCGAATTATGAGTGGATCCGGTGAGGCTTGTAGGCCTAAGTATTTAGAATAACCGGTAAAATTTTACTTTAACAGTTTCCATATACCCACGGATGTGGGGCAGTTCTCTAGGTTTACCAGATTTACTAAGGTCCTCATTGCCCAATCTTTCCCCGTGAATCTGTGATAATTGTCGCCGTAACACACGTGACAGAAGTTTCGAAAAAACCTCGAGGTGCGGTGTTTGAACAAAACCTGCCATGAATTCTCGGCAGCTGTGTGCGCAGATTTCAGCCAACTCCGGGTGGGGATTTATGCAGAAGGAAGTCAAATGAGCGAAATGAAAGAAGCGTTTGTTCGAGTTGGTAAAGTGAAAGATGCCCACGGAATCAAGGGCGAGCTCTTCGTGACTCTGTTTGCGGGCGAAGCCGCTTGGCTTCCGCAGCTCAAAGAACTCAAGCTCGTCAAAGAAGATGACTCACTTGCGCCTCGCACCTTCCAAATCAAAAGCGTTCGGATGCATAAAAATGGTTTGATCGCGAAGACCATCGATATCGCGGATCGAAACGAAGCGGAGACCTTAAAGGGGTGGCTAATGGAAATCCCCTCAGAGCTTCTGGTTTCTGAAAAAGGCGAAGAGATTTTTCTTCGCGAAATTCGCGGTTTCAAGGTCGTAACGAAACACAAAGGCGAGGTGGGCACCGTCGAAGCTTTCGGCACCAACACTGTGCAGGATCTATTGGTAGTACGAACGGCACACGGGGATTTTGAAATACCTTTTGTCGAAGCCTTCGTTGAAAGATTGGATTTTGAAAATAAAGTCATCTACCTCGACATTCCTGAGGGCTTGCTGGGCGAGTTTGACGTGATCTCTCACGATGCTTCGAATGGTGAATCGGAAAACAACACTGAAGATGACGCGGACAATGATTCGGATGACGACTTGGACGGCGACGACTTGCAAGATGACTCCCTCGTTGCTTCCGAAGATGACCACATTTCGGGTGTCCAAGAGATTCACTGATGCATTTTCATGTCGTGACGCTTTTTCCAGAGATGATTCGCCAATCGCTTGAGAGTGGCATTGTGGGCCACGCTATAAAAGATGGCCGCGTCTCGTTGACGACGATCAATCCCCGGGAATTCACAAATAATATTCATCACAGCGTCGACGATCGGCCCTTTGGTGGCGGCGACGGTATGATTATGCTTGCGCAAACTCTTCAAGACTCGGTCGACGCCCTCCGTGCGCGCGGGGCGGGCAAGAATTCCAAGGTGATTCACTTATCTCCGCGGGGCGTGCCGCTCAATGACAAGCTCATTCGTAAATTGGCGCGCGAGCTCAGCGCTAGCCAAGAGGCCACCGGGCAAGAAAGCAGTGGCAAAGAAAGCAGTGGACAAGAAGTCACCCGACAACGTGACTCCAATGGGCACATCATTCTCATCGCGAGCCGTTACGGTGGAGTGGATCAGCGTTTCTTAAGTAAGACCGTCGATCTTGAAATCTCTGTCGGCGACTACATTTTGAGCGGTGGTGAAATTCCCGCACTCGTTTTGATGGACGCTCTCTCTCGCCACTCCAAAGGTGTGTTGGGAAATGAGGCTTCGATCGAGCTTGAGAGTTTCGCCGACGGGCTCTTAGAGCATCCGCAGTACACTCGCCCGCGCGAGTGGCAGGGGCACGCCGTGCCGCAGGCATTGCTTTCGGGGCATCATGAGAAGATTGGACAGTGGCAGCGAGCTCTGTCTTTTCTCGTGACGCTTGAGCGACGCCCAGATCTTCTTGAGAATTTGAATCTCGACGAGATGACGATTCTTGGAAAGCCGCTCTCTCGCAAATTTGTTGAAGCCACCAAAGCTGTCTTCAATGCGATGTCTCCTGAAGATCGAAAGATCTCTGGACTCTCTCAATCTGAGAGCTTGAGTTTGCGGCTCGAAGAGATCATTGTCTCTCTTCCCGAAAATCCGCGTCAGAGGAATCGTTA
>JAYVND010000053.1:0-2333 GCA_043758635.1 Bdellovibrionales bacterium | reverse complement strand
TTCATGAAATAGGTGAGCGGACTCGCCCATCCTTCACGAACTCCTAAGCGAGTTTGCTCAAGATCCTTGTTGATCACGTTCCAGGCGACGTTTTTAACAATGTCTTCGGTTTGCCATCCAGAGGAATGACCTTGAACTATCTGACCCAACTCATCGACTGCGTAACAGAGTTTTCTCTGTCCGCTGTAGGTGGGGTCATTGTCTTGAGGGATCTCATTAATTTTCATTGGCCACTCTTCACGAAGGGGTCTTCACTTGCGTCATTTTTTTCAATTCAGACGGCTTCAAGTTCGAAGTAATAGACCCCAAAACGCGCGCTCTCCGGCACATAGCAAAGAATTTTTTCACCCTTTTTCAGAGTTTGCTTTTTTAAGAGCTCGTTCACGAAAACGAAGATCGATGCCGAGCCGACATTGCCTTTTTCGTAAAGCGACGTGAACCAGCAGTCATCTGGAATTTCGAATTCGACTTTCCTGAGCGCTTCAATCAAAACAGGTTTAAAGAAATGCGATGAATAATGAGGAAGGAACCACCGATAATCGCCGGGCTTCAAGCCGTGTTTCTTTTTTACTTCGGTAAAAGCGCGCTCCACCGTGTAATAGGCAATGCGGTCACGCAATTGGCGAATATCCTGGCGCAGACTTAAAACATGTTTTTGTTTAACAGGATCATCGAGCAGTCGAACATCGCGCCAGGGAGTGACAGAGCCGTCCTTTTCTTTATGACCGCCAGCCATCATGCACACAGGTTCTTCGCTCGCGTAGCTGCGGCCTTCAATCCAGTTGATGCGCAAATTAGTTTTGCCTTCCACTGGTTGATTCGAAAGATAAAACGCACCCGCACCATCCGACAACATCCAGCGCAAAAACTCGTGCTCGAATGCAACCATTGGGTTGTTCTTCAAGGCTTCAACTTGCGCATCGGTTTCTGATTCCAAAAATTCTGAGCGTAAATGTTTGCTCGCCGATTCCGAGCCCGTCACAATAGCTGCGTTCGTGTCGCCCGCCATGATACTTAAAAAAGCAATTTTTAGCGCAGCTGAGGAGCTGCAGCAAACGCCCGCCGTTGTCATGACATCTCCGCGAAAATCTTCGATATGGCCCTGAACCATCTGGCCGTGTGCCGGAATGATAAGATCGGGAGACGAAGTTCCACACACCATAAGGCGAGCTTCCGAGAGGCTCAAATCTGGGTTGGCTTTCATCAAATTGAGCACGGCGCCAGCAGCCATTTGCGCATTCGTGTGAGTCGGTCTGCGCGTCTGTGGATCTATCGCGTAATGACGAGATTGAATCTGGTTGCTACCCAGAACCAATGATTTTGATTTAGAATTTTTCCCTTTGTAAAAACCAAGGATCGCTTCGACGTTCTCGTTCGCAACGGGAGCGTTTGGAAAAAAGGCGTCGGTTGCATTGATGTACACGCAGCTTGTCAAAAAATATCCTTTGCCTCGAGATCAAATCCGCCGGTGAAGGTATAAACTCAGGAAGTATTAGCTACGTATTTGCCGGCGTTTCTAAAAACGCTTTTTGCAGTACATCAGGCTGATCCTCTTGAGTCGCCAGAGTTTTGGCTATTGGGCGACCGAACCATCTTGGATCATTACCGACCAACAGTTCAATTAATTTCGTACAAGGACCCAACGTGACGATCAAACTAATAAGAGTGAGTCGAAACAAGATCAGCCAAAAATTCTGCAAGGCGCCTGGTTGAGGAGCGGCACATCGTAGAATCGCAGACCAAATTTTGAAGAATCGATTTCCGACCCGATCCATCAATAAAAGTGACACGCGATTGAGATTGCATTCCAAGATGGGCGAAAAGGGGGGGGTCAAAGCGATCGGCTCCCGGAGCCATTGCTTTGCGAGCATTCGAGTCCTGGCTTTGAGCTTTAAAAACTCGAAGTCAGGAATTCCTGCTGCGGGAAAAAATGCGAAGGCTTCTTTTTTACCGGTGAGCATCCAGCGGGGCGTGGTAACGAACGAAGCCCAAACGGGACCATTCTCGCAGATCGTAATTTGCCCGAGGTGAACTGCTCCGATTTTTTTGAGTTTCGTGCTGACGCTCAGATAGGCGGATTGCCAGAGGTTTCTGCAAGTGACAAGCGTCAATACATTTTTACCCCGGAGGTGACTTGCATCCGATGAGGCTAGAAATGCTTGAAACGGAAGGGACGGAGACAAAAACCAAACTTGGCTGGCTAAAACAATTCGATCATACTGCGCCCAATCAATTTTCGGCAGGTTCAGTTTGGGAAGCGGCCCAGCATGGCAGCGGGGAAAAACTGCGAAGAATCCAGTGGGACTCCATGGAAACGCAAATTCAGGTTCGAC
>JAYVND010000052.1:0-2335 GCA_043758635.1 Bdellovibrionales bacterium | reverse complement strand
TCGCCTATGCGGTCCACACCGATGTCGGTCAGCACTGCGCTGCCGCCCGCGTGAATGGCAAGCTTGTGCCGCTTAAGACAAAGCTCAAAAGCGGTGACACGATCGAGGTCATCACTTCGAATCATCAACAGCCGTCCAAAGATTGGCTGAAGTTTGTCGTGACGACTCGCGCGATTTCTAAAATCCGTTGGTTCGTGAAGAATGAACAGCGCAAACGGGCAATGGAGTTGGGGCGAGAGATTCTTGAAAAAGATTTCCGCAAGTTTGGCCATAGTATGCAGAGGGCCCTGAAACCAGGTCCTGATACCGATGAAAAGATCCGCGGAATTGGTGTGACCAACGTGGAAGAGCTCTTTATTTTAACCGGCTACGGCCGCTTATCAGGCAAAGACGTTGTTAAAAAAATGTTCCCCGATGCAACGTCGGCTGGTGAGGATGAGCCGAAGTCATTTATGCAGAAGGTCGTTCAAAATGCGACCAACAAGCTTCGTAAATCAAAATCAATTATCCGCGTCGACGGCATGGATGACATGCTCGTGCGCTTTGGGAAGTGTTGTTCGCCGATTCCGGGTGATCCGATTGTGGGATTTATCACCAGAGGTCGCGGAATTACGATTCATAAAGCAGATTGCGAAAAGGCATTTGAGGTCGACACCGATCGCCGTATCGAGGTGGAGTGGACCGTTGCCACGGCGCCTGAGGGAGTTGAGCGCATTGTCCGCGTTCGCATCATCGCACAAGATCTGCCGGGTCTTTTAAAGAATATGTCGGAGGCCTTTGCGCTCCGTGGGATCAATATCCACAATGCACAAATTCGCACCACCAAAGATCGAAAAGCAGTTTGTCTTTTCGAAGTGGGCGTAAAGGACACATCACAGCTTTCGCAAGTGATGCAGGATCTGCAGAAAATCAAGGGCGTCATTAACGCGTCTCGAACTTAACCTCTTGCGTGCCCGGAACGTGTCGGCTGATTCAAGCCGAATCCGGGGACTGACTCACGCTGAGGGGTGCCAGTGTCTCACTCTCAAACTTTCAATTCGCAAAATTTCGCGCCGAACGCTCGGTGCCTGCCGTCCACTTTCGCGACGCTCTCTCTCTCTCTTTCGCCCCATGAAGACAAAAAAAGGCTCCTTCAAAGGAGCCTTTCGGAGAAATTCAAGAACATCTCAGCAACTTCTTAAAATCACGATCGACCTTTGATTTCAGAATCGGAATCCAACACCACCGCGAAAGGCAATGAAGTGCGTGTTGACAGAGTTACTTGGTGGAAACAATCCGTATTCGAGAAGTCCTGTTGCATACATTGTGTCGGAGATCGCGTAATTAGCTCCGCCGTTAAACAAGAAGACGGTCGTTGCCGAAATCTTTGACACATCGAGAGCATTTGTTGATGTCTTCGAAAGTGGGAAGTGAATTCCAAGTCCGCCAGCTACGAATGGTGCAAACGTCGACTGCATAAAAGTGTAGCGAATCAAAAGATCAGTGGTGAGGTAAGTGATAGCCGTCTTCGCGTTCAGGCTATTTACGGTGCCGCTCGCCGAGAACTGCTCGAACCCTGCACGAGCAATTGCGCCCAGGCCACCAGAGATCGGAACGTCGGCGAATCCTTTTAAACTGATTCCGCTTCCCGACATCGGCGCGCCGTTGACGGCCTGAGAATCCATCGCGTAGCCAAGCAATCCACCGACGGTGAGATCACCGAAAGGCGTTGCACCATTGGAGTGGCGTTTGCCGCGCTTTGCAGTTTTCCCGCCGCTAGCAGAACTGCCCCCAGCAAGTGGGATAGCCGTTCCACCCACGAGACTACCATTGGTCGCTTTCACGATCGAAGCGAGGGCTTGGGATCCGGTGACCTTTGTGACTTCAACCACAGCTTTTTTCTTGCCGCCCACCATGACAATCATTCGCTGACCGACACTCAGGCTCTCGGAGCCGTCTAGCTTCATGATGACTTGCTTTGCATTGGCCTTGCTGACTTGCGCTGCTTCGGCAGCAGGTGATGTGAGCATCACGCCAAGCGCAGCGAGTGGGAAAAGTGATAAACAAAATTTGCTTGGTGATAAGCCAAGGTGGCGTTTGAGGAACGAGCTCAGGTGCATATAGCCTCCGTCACTCTATGGTAATGAATCTAAGTCATTGTCACCAAACGAATATTTTCAATCGCGACTCTTGGACAGTCGGCGCGGGATTCGAGGCCGCGAGGGTGAGGTCGCATCCGTTGAACAACCGTCAAACGTCCATCAACTATCCACCATCCATCAACGGTCCGATTACGGTCTGATAACGGTCTGATAACGGTCTGATAACGGTCTGATAACGGTCTGATAACGGTCTG
>JAYVND010000051.1:0-7386 GCA_043758635.1 Bdellovibrionales bacterium | reverse complement strand
GATCAAGCGGGGGTGGGCTTCACGCGTGACGTAGTAATCAAGGCTGTAAAAGCTCGAATCAGGGCCACCCGGATAAGTGCGGCTTGGTCGACTTGCGAGATCAAGATTCGGAGTGATGTGAATGTGGTCTACCACTTGAGTGCCACCGCGTGGATCCAAAACTCCTTCGGATTTCGCGAAACGATCTTCTGTGGTGAGTGAAACGTAAGTGCCAGGTATGGTTTCACGCGCGCTATCGGGCAATTGGAAAAATCCAGAGAATGCGTTGCTCAGACGATAGTGCTGAAACGCGCAGGCCTGCCGTTTTGGATATCGAGCGTCTTCGTCTTTTCCGTTGTGTTGAAAGTAAAGTTTATCGCCCGAAACATCAGAGCGCGTAAAGGCATCCTCGAGCGAGTCGAGAGTGAAGTTCGAAACCACTCGATCCCATGGATAATTAAAGCCTAAACCAAGTCGGTAAGCGCGAATCGCAGGGCCAGAGTAATCCTGACTGCGAGTCATGAGAAATGCAGTCATTGAACGAACGGCTTCATCATCACTTCCGGCGAGGCTTGGTTTTTCATCGTCAGAACCTAGCGGACTGACCGCGAGTTTTAAAAGAGCCTCGGAATCGCAAGACATTGCTTGCTGGTCGGAGTTGAGAGCCGAACATTGAAATTTTGCAGAGTGCTTCATCAAGAGCCGTGCACCCATAACGAGCTCGTGCATCAAAAGATAAGCTCGCTCTTTGCGTGGTTTCTTCTCGTAGGCAAGTTGATCGATGTAGATTTCGCTTTCGCTATGCAGGGCCAACTGATCCGAAGGAAATGCGAGAGCCGTCTTGTCTTTCGGTAAATTTGGCAACGCGACTGGCACCAGGTACCAAGTCTTATGATGAATCGCCCAATTCAAATAACCTACAAAAACGTCCGGTGTGCTCTGAGCCATCCGCTCAAGAATGGGCGCAATGTACATTTGAAATTCAGGAAGTGCGGAGATATCTTGGTGGTAAGACTCAATCGCCGTTCCATTGATTCCGTTTCCTCCACCTCCTGCATAAGTTCCATCCATGTTGTTAGGATTGGCGGCACCCCCACCGGCAAGGTGTTGCGAATTTTGCCCAGATGTTTTTTCACAGCCAACAGCACTCGCGAGTAAAAGAATCGCAGTAACGATTTTTAGAGTTTGAGTAAACTTGTTCACTTGTGGACCTCCGAAGCAAATTCCTGCACGCGATTGGTGCGAAGAGAGATCATGTAGGTCTTGCCCTTCGTTTCATCTTCGAGACTGACCGTCGAGATTTCTGGGAAATAAGTCGCACTGGTGCCGGAAATTTCTCGAATTGGTTTGCCGGATGGGTCGGTCAACTTCAAAACCGTTGGCGTGAGAGTCGTGAAGCCGAAATCGATATGAGAAACGGCGGCCCGCTCCGCCTTCAAATCAAAACAGATCTGCACATCGCAAGTTTGAAAACGAAAGCCACTCATCTCGCTCGAACCCGCAACGGCCTGCAACGAAAACGTAGAAATGGAGACTGCGAAGACCAAGGCGGCGCTTAAAACATTTTCGAGCTTCATCGAGCACCCCCTTCGCAACGCGGATCGCCCTCATTGATCATATCGGTCACCGTACCTCGCACCATGTACTGGGAGAACTTTGAATCATCGAGGCCATAGTCAGCCGAGGCGCAAGTCGATTGATCAGGTGCTTTGATCAAAGAGAGATTTTCTGGTGGGGATCTCAGGACAGCCATTGCGTTGATTGCCCACGGCTTCGAACTGCGATGGTGCATCAGCTCAGGAGTGATGGGTTGACCAAGCAATGCGGCCTCGAGAATGCGGGCGGCGGCGTCAGCTGGATCAGGGTGATCAAGACCAGTTTGAGTGGCCGGGATCTGGCAAAGACCAGTTTCGATCAAATATCCAGGTCGGTTTCGGGGTGTTGCGTAGCCTTCTTTGCAAAGCGTGCGCTGGTTGTCCATGTAGTAAAAAAGAGCGATTTTCACACCTTGTGCGACGTCTTCGAACGACGAGATCTTTTGCGTTTTACGCAAACGCCCAAAACCAGCATCGGTTAAAGCTGTCAGGTATTTTTGCGTCAGTATATTTTGCTCATCTTTCGGCAAGTCTGTCGGCTGAGGGTTCGTCGGCGGAACCCACATCCCGTCTTTGCCCATCGAGCCACGTTGGCTTTTGATACGAGCGTCGCGCAGTTCACCTTCGTCGTATGCCATCGAAACAAGTTTTGGATTGATTGAGTACGCGTTCATTATCACAAGTTGTCCCTCGTAGGCGGCAATCGCCAGCTGTAGGACTTCAAAGTCGGCACGATTCAATGACACTTCACGCTTCGATCCGCAGAAGCCTAGATCGACCGTCAGAGGACCAAATTTGCTATCTGTGCACTGTTGAACCGTTTCAGTCCGATTGTCAGATGAGACCGTTGTGAAGATGATGGGAATGCGACGCAGGCGAAGCTCTTGCGTTTTATTTGCGCGCAAAAAGAGGCGAAGATTTTCGAGGCTGAGAATCACAGTGTCGAAATATTCCTGAAGTTCACTCACTGAGTGAATGTCCTCCGGGCCATTTAAGAAAAAGTGACGAAAGCTTGAGCTGATGCCGCCAAGTGCGTTGTCGACAACATTCGTATAGCGGGATTCGCCATTAGGCAGACTCATATAGAATGGGCGAACACGCGAGAAGTAGCCTTTGATTGCTTGTGCTGGCTTCATCGTCTCTAAATAAAATTTTGCTCTAAAATTTGTTGGATCGATCTCGAGCGCTTGATGAAATTTGTCTGAAGCCTGTTCGAAAGAATCCGGATCCATGACGTTCTCGCCTTCATCAGTCAAATTTTGCGACTGAATATAGGCGTCATCAGGATCGAGTGTAGATGTCGAGGTCGGTTTTATATTTGCGAACTGTGCGGCAGACGGAGAAAATTTTCCGCATCCAGTGAGGATCACGCTCAAGACGAGCGCGATTCCAGGGGCGATTAGATTGGAATATTGAACGTTTCTCATCAAAGAGCCCTCGGCTTGAAGAACCTGGAAAATCATCGAGGCAGGTTTGCATCGGAAACTCAGGAGCTTTCTTTTAATTAGACTGGCGAAGTTTATCAAGTAAATCAGACGACTTCCAAAGGTACGAGCGGCATTGTTCAGTTTGCAATCACGTGCCATTAATTGTCACTCGCAGATCTCAGGGTGTCGAAGAGTTCAACACCCATTTTTGTTCGGCAGTCGGCTTTTCGCGCATTTTGCTCGGCCAGTTGATCGACCAGTTGCTCGAGCCGCGTGCTTGGTCAGTTGCTCGAGCAGTTCGAAGTCGAAGCTTGAGTGAGAGCCTGATTCAAGTCACCCGCAGAAAAAGTGCCGTCGAAAGTCGAATTGCCGATCGATGTCACATAGCCGCAAGAGTTGGTCTGGATCGGGAAGTTCGAGCGGACATCGCGAAGAGATTTTGTGAAGAGGTTACGCAAGTTCACCATGTGCAGACTGTGAGTTCCATCACTACCGAAGTCGAAAATCTGTGAGGAGCCGCTGAGTGAAGCTTCGAGTGCGACCAATTGAGCGTCGGTAGTCGAAGTGATTTTTGTGCAGATTCCTTTTTCGATCAAATGGCCTTCGCGGTTCACTTGTTCAGAATCGCTTTTCGGACACAACTCGTTCTGTTTAGACTGTGCGTACCGTGCGCCGATCAAAATGTCTTTTGCCAGGTCAGGGATCACGCCAAACGAATTTGGTTTCAACATTTTGCCAAAGTTCGGGTTGGCGAATAGCTCCGTTGCTGCAACGTTAATGTCGACGTTGGATTGCTCGGGGTGAGCCTTTGCCTAGGCGATTGTGCCCGAAAGATCCCAGCCATTGTAAACTGTCATGTAGATCTGTGTTCCAGCTGCCGCAAGTTCAAGAGATTCGAAATCTGCGCTGTTTAAATCGATCGTCGCTGTTTTCGAAATGTTGCATTCATAAGTTGGGTAGCCTTCAGAAGAATTAGTTTCGACGCATTTTGCGCGTTCTTTTCCAGCATTCCATCCTTTTTTCAAATCCGCATTCAAGTGAATCGAAAGCGTCTCGCCGCGAAGTGCGCGCATTGTGCGACGGAATTCGTCGATGCGAAGTGAGGTTTGCGCAACGTACTCCTGAACGTCTCGCTCGGATGCGATGTCTTGCGGACCATCCATTAAGAACTGAACGTTTTGAGTGTCGCCCGTGCCTTGGTTCATGTTGTTCAAGAAAATTTGGTATTCCTGGTCTTTACCGAGATTGTGCATGAGAGGAGCGATACGATTTGCAAGGCCGCGAGATTGAACCACAGGGCCAAGCGCGGCTTTCCAGAAGCGTGCACGCACGTTGGCGGGATCAAGTTGAAGCGCGAGGCTCGCTACGTCGTTTGCGTAAATTCCGCTTGAACCCGCAATCAATTGCTCGGAAGCAAGAGCCAACTCTTCTGCTTTTTGTTTTTGAGTGAGATTACGATCGCTCATGATTTGCGCCGTGTCGATTTTATGAGAAGAGTCGTCGCTTTTTTTAGATGAACAAGCCGTCATCGTGATCATGACTGATGCTGCGAGAGCAGTTCCGATAAAGGTCGAGTGCGTGAGCGAGCTAACGGTTTTAGCGAGTGTCGTTTTCATCGTCATCATTGATCAGGTCCTTCGTTTATGCCGCGGGGGTTAACGGCGTTGTTGATGGGCCCGTTATAGGGTGAATGACTCGACGGCATCTAGATTTCGTTTGTAAATTATGAACGAGATATTTAACTATTTGGTTAATTTTCCTCTGGAAGTTTTGGTAAATCAGCGTTAAAATAGGTACTTATGAATGTTTACGACTCTCGCGATTATAAGGAATATTTACAGAGTTGGGTTGAAGAAAGGCCCGGCGGCGGTCATGGAGAGTACCGCAAGATGGCGATTGCTCTCAGAGTCAGTACAACTCTGATCAGTCAGGTGATTAAAGGCGATAAGCATTTCGCGTCTGAGCTCGCCAACGACCTAAGCGACTATGTCGGACTGAATGATGATGAAGCTGAGCACTTCCAACTGCTGATCGATTTTGCACGAGCCGGTACGGTGACCTACCGCAAGCGACTTCAGCGTCGGATTGAGAAGGCGCGTGCATCCGCGCTCAATCTAAAAAATAGGATCGACACAGATCGCGAGCTCTCCGATGCGCAATCAGCGATTTATTATTCGAGTTGGGTTTACACGGCACTGCCGCAGATGATTGCGTGCAATTCGAAAATGACAACCGATGAGATCATTGAGCGTTTGCGAATTTCACGTTCCGCAACACTCGAAGTGCTTCGGTTTTTAATTGAGTCGGGAATTGTACTACAAAAAGATGGCGAGTTCGATCTCGGTCATAAGCGCACACATCTTTCAGCAACATCACCCCTTGTGGTGAAGCATCATCAGAACTGGCGGCTGCAAGGTTTCGGAAAAATGAATTTTGCAAACGAAGAAGACTTGTTTTTAACTTTTCCAATGTCACTGTCGGAGGAGACGGCCGCGCAAATCCGCCGTGAACTTCCGGCTTTTGTCGAGAAGATCACGAGGTTGGTCATTCCCTCACCGTCAGAATCAACTCACTGTCTAAATGTGGATTGGTTTCGTTTTTAAAAACTGCAGACAATATGAGTCAATGATTGAAAGCAGGCGCCCTAGGAGCGGGCGCAGCCGTGCGTTCGTCGGAAGCCGAATAGCAAATCGGCTCAGCACGACCCTGGATTGCGGCACTTGAGAAGGTGCATGCTTCACGGTAACTCGAGGCACGCCGACTGAGACTCACTTCGCGTTTGAGAGTCGCGGCGTCGCATGAGCCCCAGCCGAGGTATGCGACTTTCTCGAGATTCGAATAGTTTGCAAACGATTTATGACGATCGCAGCCATTGCCCTGGTTCGCAGCTTTTGCCGCTTTTGGTACAAAGACTTCGAGATAATACTTGAGTTGAATCATCCGGTGGCTTACGCCGGGGCTTTTTGCATAAAGACTTCTTAAGATTGATTCGTAACTTTGGTGGCTGCCATAGGGGTGCCCAAGAAATTGAAACATTCCGTAGGCGCCCGAGCGGCGATTGTGGATTTCGGCTATGCCGCGAGATTCGCCCACGATGCGATGATAGACAAGGCGAGGATCAATCAGTTCGCGACTGTCGTAAATCATCTGCTCCATTTGGCGAATGGTTTCGAGAGTTTCGTGGTCCGTTGCTCGCGGCTGAAGATATTTTGAAATCACTGGATCCATAGACGGCTCAAAGCACGCGGACGTTGCGTTTGAAATAGACGGTAGCAGGGTAATAAATAAAATTGCGATCCATATCACCGGCGAAGTCGGCAAAGCGGCAAGCGATTTAATCTTCGAGCCAATCAAAATTGCTTTGTGCGTGGAGCGCTTGAAAACTGTGCGCATGTCGACCTCCTTCCAACTCAATTCGTTTAAATTAAGCAACTTGAGCAGTCCGTTGGACTGCGGAAGAAGATTATTTAAAATTAAGTCTGCAAAGCAGTCCCCGTGAGCCTGCAATGAGTTGTCAGTTATTTTGGGCGATTTGCAGCCGCAGGGGCTGGCTGAACGCTGGGCGCAGTCGTAGAGGGCGCAGGCATTTGAGCGGGCGGCATTTGCGGCACTGTTGCGCTACCAGTTACTCCAGCAGTTGGCAAAATCATGGGCGGCATTGGCATCTGCACAGTTGGCTGAACTGCTCCAACGGGCATCATGTTCGCAGAAGCTGGCATGGGGACACTCACCGTTGGCATTTGCGGTATGTTTGGCTGCTGCATGTTTGGCTGCTGCTGCAAGGCTTGATTTACCGGTGGCAATTGATTTGTTGGCGGTGGAATCGGCAGCGGCAACGCCATATTTACGCCGACTGGAGTCGCTGAAGACTGCAGCAGGGCGGGGCCAGGTTCATCGACATCAATCGAAAGTAAATAAACCTTTTTGACGGGTCGATCGGTCGGTCCTGTTCGAACGTGACCGATCCTTTGTGCGACATCCATGCCGCTAACGACTTCGCCAAAAATGGTGAATTTTCCATTGAAAGTCGGCTGTGGCGCGAGCGTAATAAAAAACTGGCTTCCATTCGAATTCTTTTCGTAACCGGCTTTTTTATCCTGCGCGAGCGCCATCGCAACAACACCAGGCTTATCAAACTTCACGTTAGGGCTAATTTCATCTACAATGCTGTAGCCTGGATCGCCTCGGCCTGTTCCAAATGGGCAACCCGTTTGGACGATAAAATCTTTAATCACGCGGTGGAATATGAGACCCGTGTAAAACGGGCGGTGAACTTTTTTACTGGTTTTGGGATCTAAAAAATCGCGGTCGCCTCTTGCGAGATCTACGAAGTTCTGTACGGTATGTGGTGCATCGTTTTTTAGCATGCGAATAGTGATGTCACC
>JAYVND010000050.1:0-2338 GCA_043758635.1 Bdellovibrionales bacterium | reverse complement strand
TTCAAGTCGTCACGGTTAGCATTGAGCCGAAAGAAACTCCAGCTCTCGCGGCTGAGAAAAAAGCCAATTACATCAAGTCCTATGGCCGCCCTGAAGGCGCTGCCGCATGGCATTTTTTGGTCGGCGATGCGGCCCCGGTAACAGAGCTCGCAAAAGAAGTCGGTTTTAAATATCGCTGGGATCCTGCTGCCAATCAATATGCACATGCCTCGGCTGCGTACATCCTGACCCCCGAGGGTAAAATCTCTCGTTATATGTACGGGATCGATTTTGATCCAAAGGCTGTTCACCTTTCGGTTGTCGAGGCGTCGCACGGAAATATCGGTACGATCATCGATAAAATAAACCTATTTTGTTTTCATTACGACACCAAGTCGAGCAAGTACACTCTCGCGGCAATGAATGTCATGAGAGCGGGCGCAGGAATGATCGTTTTGATTATTTGCGCATTCTTGGCGCCTTTTTGGTTTCGCAAGCGCAAGGTTGAAGGAGAATCTTAATTATGTGGTGGTCATCCGTCGCATCCGCAGTTCCGAGCTCGTTCATGCCTCCCGATGGCACCGCGATCGCAACTCAGGTCGACAAAATTTACGGGTTTTTAGTGGTCAGTAGCTTGATCTCGTTCATCATTTTGATGGGCGGCTTCATCTACTTTTCCTGGAAATATCGTCGTCGTTCCGGAACCGACAAAGTTGCCTACATCACGCACAACACAACGCTTGAATTCCTGTGGAGCTTCATTCCGTTTGTTGTGTTCATGTTTTCGTTTGCTTGGGGTTGGGTTGTGTACTCGCAAATGCGAGATATACCGGCCGTGAATTCCAACGCGCTCGAAGTGAATGTGATCGGCAAAAAATGGGCTTGGACCTTCGAGTACAAAAACGGCAAGACCATTACGACTGGCGTCGATGCTCAGGGGCATCCAGCTCCAGCAACAATGGTAGTTCCAATCAACCGCCCGGTTCGTTTGATTTTGCAGTCTCAGCGAATTAATGAAGCTGTGACAAACCTCGATGAAAAAGACCGCGCTGTCCTGCACAGCTTTTTCATTCCTGCATTCCGGATCAAGCAAGATCTCGTGCCGGGTCGTTTTACGGCTGAGTGGTTTACAGCAAATAAATTAGGTGAGTACTGGGTTTTCTGTGCCGAGTACTGCGGTGCTGGCCACTCTTCGATGCGAGCCAGAATCAAAGTTGTCAGCAACGAAGACTTCGAAAAATGGCTGGGCTCTGACGGCCCGATCGGCGGAACTTTGGCCGACAAGGGTCGCGAAATTTACGGAGCGAAAGCCTGCGTGGGTTGCCACTCGATCGACGGCAGCCGAGTGGTTGGACCGACGTTCAAAGGAATTTGGGGCGACATGGTTGATACGGATAAAGGACGAGTGAAAATAGATGAAAACTACATTCGCGAATCTATCCTGCAGCCGAACGCAAAAATCGTGACTGGCTATCCAGGCGGCGTGATGCCGACTTTCGCTGGCCAGCTCAGTGACGACGACATCAAAGCGATCATCGAATTTATCAAGACTGTAAAATAAAGGGGGCGGCCCATGGCAAATGCAGCTGCACACGCTAGTCACGGCGACAATTATATCAATCATGAAAAAGGCCTCTGGTCTTGGCTGACAACGCTTGATCATAAGCGCATTGGCATCATGTATCTTCTCAGCGTTTTCACGTTCTTCGGAATCGGTGGCGTCTTAGCGATGCTGATTCGCACGGAGCTGATCGCGGTTGGACCGACAATCATGACTCCAGAAACCTACACGCACGTTCTAACCTATCATGGTGCGGTGATGGTTTTCTTGGTCATCATCCCGGGAATTCCGGCATTCCTCGGGAATTTCTTTTTACCGATTATGATCGGCGCAAAAGACGTCGCCTTTCCACGGCTCAATCTCGCAAGCTGGTACTGCTTGATGTTTGGAGCCACGCTGGCGGTCTGCTCGATGTTTGTCGGAGGCGGAGCTGACACGGGTTGGACGTTCTACACTCCCTACTCAATCAGCGAAAAGCCTGGCGTGATGATGCTCTTGATGGGCGCTTTCGTTGCTGGATTCTCTTCGATTTTGACGGGTTTGAATTTCGTCGCGACCGTTCACAAGTTGCGTTGCCCCGGTATGACGATGATGCGCATTCCGCTTTTCGTTTGGGCGCTCTACTCCACCGCAATCATCCAGATCTTGGCGACCCCAGTTCTCGCCATCACGCTCTCGCTTCTTACAATGGAGAACGTCTTCCACATTGGATTCTTCGATCCAAAGTTGGGTGGAGATCCGGTTCTGTTTGAGCACTTCTTCTGGTTTTACTCGCATCCCGCGGTTTACATCATGATC
>JAYVND010000049.1:0-2343 GCA_043758635.1 Bdellovibrionales bacterium | reverse complement strand
AGCGAGAATTCTTTTTGGAACCTTGCTTCCAGCGCTCGGGTTGTTGGAATTTTATCGCTAGGCGCCCCGTGGCTGAGCTTTTGGTTTTTAATCTAGCCATCGCCTCGGTCCGGTCTCAAATTCTAGCCAGGCCCGTTTGCGGAGCAAACTCCTCAATTCAACGGTGCGCTCTATTTCTGACTGGGGAGAGGCAGTCTGCGACCACCTCGGTCGGGTGAATGCTCTCGCAGAACGAAGGCTTCATACTGCACGAGTTGAGAAATTGGTGATCGAGTCGTCTTGAGGCGACATAGAATTCTGTACACGCGCTAGTTGAAGTCTGTCAGTTGATAAATAAACTCGTCGCTATCGGCACCCTTGAAGCGATCGGCATTTTTGATAAGATCAACTTTTACCATTCCGAGCTTCTCAACAAGATTGATAGACGCGACATTTCGCGTGTCGATCCAGGCTTTGATGCTTTCGATCCTGAATTCTGCTTCGATGAACGAGAGAATTGCCCTCAGAGCTTCGGCTGCGATTCCTTTCCTTTGAAACTTTAGCCCAACAGTATAGGCGATATTAGAATCTTTTCCATCCTTCAGTCCTGCTTGAAAATGACCCACGGCTTCTCGAGTGCTCTTCAATCGCGCAATCCAGTTGAGCCAAAGTTCGTCACCTGCGGGCGACACCCGTTTGCTCCATAATTCGTACGTCTTTCTTAATTTTTCTAGCTCGGGAGGATCTTGCGGTATGAAGCTGTACAGTTCCGAGTCGCTTAAGAGAGTGACCATCTCGTCCGCATGAAGTTTGAGAACCGGCTCAAGCATTAAGCGATCTGTTTCGATAGTTAACTTCTCGTCCGACGGCAATTTTGATTCCATGCGTTCTCAATACCAACAACGCCATTCTTTTGCATTGGAATAATCATCAGCTGCTCTGATCCGTACCCCAAAAACTAGACATTTAAATTTGGCCTGACTGTGAAGTTAGGGTCTAATTTTTGGGAGGCAGAGAAATGAGTCGAACTGAAGAACAGAGGCGCTTGAGGCTTCTTGAAAATCCTAACGTCACGCGAGTAACAGAAAAGCAGATTACATTTACGCAGGAATTTCGGACGACCTTCGTTCGACTGCGGGAAGAAGGATTTAACACTGTCGATATTCTGATTCGATCAGGATTTCGTGCATCTGACTTTGAGCCGGGCTATTTTAATCCATGCGTCTTTCGCTGGCGCAAACAGGAGAAAAGTCTCGTGCAAGATGATTCCAAAAAATCCAAAAAACGTGGACGACCGAAAGGTTCAAAGGATAAGAATTTTCAAACGTTGGATAACCTTACGCCAACCGATTTGAAATCTATCATTCTTGTCCAACAGGAAATGATTAGTGAATTAAAAAAGCGCAGTGCCTTAACGAAAAAGAAGTTGCGCAGCTAGGTCGGGCTGCAGTCGTTAGGGCGAGAGAAAACCACGAGAGAGTAAATACATCAGCTGTAGCGGCATCGTTGGGTCTGCATCGCTCGAGTATTTATTTCAAACAGAACAATCAGAGCATGCGCGATGCTCGAGACGCTGAGAACGTAAAGCCAATCCGACTGATCTTCGAGCAGAGAAAAAGGAAAGTTGGTATTCGACAACTACAGATGCTCCTAAACAAAAAGCTCAGCCTGACGGTGAATCGAAAAAAGATCGCGAGACTCAAGAAAAAGTTTGGCTTGCTAACATTGATTCGGATGAGGGCAACATACAAGTATTTGAAGGCCGCGGGTCGTGAGCACTGGGTATGTCCAAACATTCTCCAGAGACGCTTCCATCCTCAAAAATGCAATCAGGTTTACTCAGCCGACATTACTGAACTGAAGTATGATCGTGGCCACAAGAAGGCATATCTTGCTGCATTTAAAGACCTGGCGACGAAAGAGATCGTGTCCTACGAATTTACGAAAATCGCGTCGACTGAGCTGGTAGTGAGAGCATTTGAAAAAGCTATCATCAATATTCCTGGCAATGACCGGGGTGATTTGATCGTCCACACTGATCAAGGGTTTCAGTTTACCAGTACTGCATACCGTTCAAGAGTTGCGGAAAGTGGCGCTACCCAGTCAATGTCACGGCGTGGAAACTGCCATGACAATGCGCCGATCGAAAGTTTTTTTGGTTACTTAAAAGATCATATTGAGCTGGAAAGCGTTTCAAGCTTCGAGGATATGAAGAAACATGTGACAGCTGAGATTGTTTACTATAACCGTGAACGACCACAGATAGGTCTCAACAAAATGTCTCCGGCTTCATACCGACGGCGTTTAGAACTACTTGAGCGAGAGAATTAAACTGTCCAATTTTAAGGGTACAGATCACTCCGA
>JAYVND010000048.1:0-2344 GCA_043758635.1 Bdellovibrionales bacterium | reverse complement strand
GTCGGATGGTACGGCTACTATAATTTCAGTTGTTCCGTCGTCTTGGCGGTCCGCCTATACAGCTGAGTGATAATTGTGAATATTGCCAGTTAAGATATCCCCTCGGGTGACATGATTCAATGTTCGCAGCCGGACAATTCGCTTTGAAGATCACTGACCTTTGAGGTAACCGCCACCCTTTCCTTCAAAGTGATCAAGCGAAATTGAAATTACTCCCTGGAACGTGCCACTTTCGGCATGATAAACACGTATACTTGAGTCGGAATTATTCTCGAAGGTTCGGATCGCTACTTCGGTAGTCCTCCGCTCCTCCATCCCATTGTTCCTATTTTTCAGAGTTTTTGTGCGTGAGGTTATAATCTCCATCTTAGATGCCGTGGTACTGCCAGCTTGAGCGACACCGAGCGCAGCAGCTTCGATTGTAAAGTCCTCAAGCAGTTTCAATATTTCGTCGGAGTACTGATAAGTTGAATCATCCAACCGTCCACGGAATTTTAATCCAATGAGTTCGTGCGCGGTGAGCTGCTTTTTCGTGCGCACGCTCAAAGCCGTCCAATCTTCAAAATTCAATACGATTTTGTCCTGTGCTGGATAATTGATCGCTGAAACGCTCACTCCATCCAACTCCAGCTGCTCGTGAGTTCCGATTATAGACGCAGTTTGAATGACTTCCTCAAATTCACGTGCCAGTGCGAATCCACCTATGCGAAAATCTTGGTGTGTGTCTAGTGCCCTCGCCATTGAACGAGCCAGGTCGTTGAATTCCAGAACAGCTCCATTACCTCCGCCACCTCCGCTTTCGCGGCCGGCTTCCACCAAAGGAGAGAAAACGAAGATGATTAATGCGAGAGAGAAAGTGAGCGCAATTTTTACTAGATTAGAGAAAGGAAAGTTTTTCATGAATTTCCGCCAACTTCGAAAAATCCAAATTGATAACAGCCCAAAATCTCTTCAGGCGAAGATTTCACTAACTCCCTAGCTCGCTCCACGGCATCTTGAACAAGCTCGTTCATTTTCTCGATGTCCTCGCGTCCGATTGATATAACTCCGGTGTAGTGCACTTGATTTGCGCTCGGTCTTAGTAGAGATTCAATCGACCTCAATTTCCAGTTCGTATGGTGCTGGGGAATAACCATATTGTGTCGACTTAAATGAATATTTCGCTCAGTCATTCGATAAAGATGTCGAACTTTTTCCACGAGGCCAGATGCGATTAAAAATTCGAGAGCATTTCGAACCACATCGTCTTTAAGCCTCAGATAAGAGCAAAGCGCGTCGACAGTTTGCAGCTCGGGGATACTGACGGCAATGTGAATTGCAGCGAAATACCAGCATCCATAGTAACGAATCAGGTCGAATCCACTTAATTGATCGGTAAGCTGAAGCCTACGTCCCAGGTCGCGTTGGTCATCTCGGGCGGACGCCAATTGCTTTCGCCAGTAATCCTTTAGATCCGGTGTTGCCGCTCGATTCTCTCCAACCATTGCAACAAAAAACGAAGTTTCGCTGGCACTCATGACAAAGTACCTTGCTGCCGCATGGGCTTGCTCCAGGCTAAACTCAGCATCGCCGTTCAGGACGCGAGAAAGGTACGCCTGTTGGCACTGAATAAATCGAGCAAGATTTGCACGAACACCTTTAGAAGTTAGCTCCGACTCAACAACAATCGCCCTTAAACACGACTTGTAGTCACTATACTTAAAAACAGTTGTGATGGTGTGAACGCGTGTCATTGCCGACTAGTAACTAAAAGTAAATTATCAGTCAATATTTTTAATTAATTAAATCTAGCTGAATTTCTGAATGCTGTTATAACTCAGCACATCGAGTTGATGACAAAATCTACTCATGGATAAAAATACGCATTGATTGCGATAACCGCCCTAAACCAGGAGTATTTATGAAAAAAATCAGCATCGCTATGGTAGCTCTTCTCTCGATAGCTCTCTTCCAAAATTCCGCTCAAGCATCGGACAAAATGTGCGAAACTTACGCCACGGGTTTGGCGAAAGTCATTTCGCAGTACGAGGCTAAAAACAAAGTCGGTGTAAAAACTGCCGAGGCAAAGGTAGAAGAAGAGACTGATGCAGTGATTGAGACCTATTTGTTTGAGGTTTCAACCTTCAACCATGGGCGCAAGGAGCAAGCAACTCCAGTTGAGATTCGTATCGTCCGCGACTTGAACGGATCAAACTGCCGTATGTGGGGCTATTCGCTGCCGACTGTGAATTGATGAGTCAATGAGTGTTGGCTCACACATTACGGCATGACGGAATTGATTGTTTCTGAAGTGATTGCGATGACACCGTCTCAGGTTGAGTCGGCGTAATGTAGCCAGACTTGC
>JAYVND010000047.1:0-7420 GCA_043758635.1 Bdellovibrionales bacterium | reverse complement strand
GTGCAAAACGGTACGACACGCCAAGATCAATTTCTGCATACGTTGCATCTGAGATTGCGTCATCCGGTACATCATCGCTACCCGGTGCAACTAAGTTTGAACCATGTTCTTTATCCCACTCCACCCATAGGTTTGCGGCCAGGACAAGCTGATCATCAAAGTAGTTTTTTTGAAAAATCGCGCGAAGCTCTACGCCACTTTCGAAGCTTCCAAACGCAGGTTCGAGCTGAATCGCAAATCCAAACGGATCGGTGTAGGGGCTCAGCAGCCTGTAAGTGAATTCAACAGATAGCCCGTCAAACCGCCCGGTGTTGTAGGGACGAGCGGGATCATGATTGTAAGGAATCTCGATTCCTTCGGTGACCCCGCGCACGCTGTTTGCGCTCTCGTACGCGTACATGTAGTTCGCGTAAACAGAAACCTGCAGGTCATTGGTGACGCCGTATTCAACCTCTGTGCGCATGTCGAGGTGGTCGAAACTTCCACCGGCTTGACCATGACGATCGGTGAACCATTGCTCAAATTCCAAGTCGCCTTTGGGTGCGAGGTCGGTCGTGTAGAGATAGCCGAAGAGCGGTTCTCCCGCATTTGCGGCAGGCGCGACAATCGTTGCTGTGAGAAGCGTGATGGCGATCAGCGCAACCCTTAGTCTTGAGGCGCCTGTGAAGCAGAGAACCGCACTGCGAGAGCTAGCGAGTTTTCGAAGGAGGACGATCGAAGAAGTTGGCGTGCGTGCAGGCATCTTTGGACTCCGAGACCGCAGCGGGTCTGGCGATTGTTGTCTTGATATTGTACTTTTGGTCACCTTGCCCCAGTGAAGGCAGACGGGCAAAGAATAACGAACTGTACTTCGCTAAAGCGCACTTAAACAAAGCAAGTGAGAGCGCATTGAGAACCGCTTCGAATTTAAAGAAAATTCAAAGTGATTACATCAAGAGCCCAAAAGAGTTTAGGTCAATTGGATATGCTGACGGCTCCAGAACCCGAGACGCGGTTCTCGAATCTCTTCAGAGTTTGTGAACGTTCAGTCGATCTTTTTGGTCACCGGAAAGAGTTGGATCGCGAGGTGATAGATCTCGCTAACATCACCATCTGCCATATGATTAGCAGCTTTAAAGATCGCCTCGTGAACAATTGTTTTTGCCATCTCTAGCCTTGACGGGTCACCAGCGAAGGACACTCCGGCGATCAGCCGCTCGTCAAAATGTTGAGTGGTGTCCGCTCGATCTAGAAGCTGCGCCGCTTTTTTTAGGTGCGCGTGGTGGTAGTCGCGCACAACGGGAAGCGATTGATTTGTTGGAAATCTGAATCTCAATTTTCCTCGCTCAACTGACCCATCCTCTTTTTTTATCAATGCTTGGTTTACGAACAAAAGAGTGAGTGCTTCTTTCGCACTGCTTTCTTGTATCCCGAGGCGTTTTGCAATCCAAGATGCATCGGCTTTGAAGCCCGAAACTGTCGCTAGATTTAGCGTCGCGGCAAAGTACCATTTCTCGAGAAGCCAGTGATCTTTGCTCGAGAGCGCATCGTAATCGTTAAGGGGTGCTTCCGGTTCAGGTGCTGATGCACTCAAGCCCGTTTCGGGTGTCAAGTCAGTTGCTTCGATATTTGCCATCATGAGCGACTGCAGTCTTCTGAGGAGCAAATGATCAAGTCCGAGGACCTCTCCTAAACGATTCAAGAGTGCCGCTGGGATACGACGCTGCCCATTGACGATCTTACTCAAGTAAGACGGGGAGATCTCGAGGCGCAACGCGATCGCCCGGAGCGAAAGTCGTGCATTGCGTTTCTGAACATCGGCGATAGCTTGGCGCAAAAAATCTGAGATCTTTGAGGCCGTGGCATGTTCGACACCGAATGTCGCAACTGAATCTTTTTCGTTTAGTGCCATGTCGCCTCCACCGTCCACTCAGTCTGGTCACGGAGGATTCTCTGAATCGCGGCTCTGCGCTCATTGTCGCTTCGCGCGATCTTCAAATCTGTGAGTCCTGCTTGCAAAAAAGAAAGCTTTGCAAGTGCAGCCAACCAATCTCCGCCACCACCGACTCCGATCACGCCACCACCGTTAAGAGCCAGTGCTTGTTGTCCTAGATGTCCGACACGCGCGTTGACCGAAGGGATCTTCTGCAGTCCGTGCAAAACTGGAATTTGTTCAGGTTCGAGAAGTCCTGTCGTTTCGTCGGATGCGAGAAGAGTCAAAGCGGAGGTGAGCTGATAGTCTTGATCATTGAACTGAGCAGGCCCCAAAAATTCGTGTAATGCGATCACGGACCGCATTTTTAAATCGGTTCGAGCCCACATCCATAAACTCACATAGATTGTACGCTCGCCATTCTCTAAGCTCCAACATGCCGATGACCGCTCCGTGCCATCCGCTTGCACAAAGTGAAGCGCTGGCACGTAGCGTACCGTTGTTCACTCAATGTCTTGCGCAAAACGTGCGAGATCGAGGTCGCCGAATTTCCGAAAACCCTTCGCGAGCAGTTGGTTGAGCATGGTCTGCGCTGAGGTTTTGAAGTTAGTGCTGGGAGAAGCAGAGACGGGTGAAGGTGGAGCGACTGTGAAACACTGAGGACCCAGCGTCAGGGCGTTTGCGCTTTGAGGGTTAAACACTGAACAGATCATTACAGTCATTAATACCAACGCGACAAAACGGCCAAACTTTTGAGTCGCTTTTTGAAGCCTGCTCGGTGAAATAGTCATGGCGCCTCCGTCAAAAACCAGTTGATTTCAAAATCCATTAGCATCGCAAGTCGAAAGCCCTCGAGCATTTTTCCTTTGTAGATGGACGCATTGGGGCCCATCTGTTTTTCGTAGTTGCCGAATATCATCGAACGCTTCATCAAGATCCCGCCCCAGTCACCTCCGCCCGATGGCAGTGCCGTCTGCGGTATATACGGAGTGAGAGCAACAAGCGTTTCGTTGCCCCCAGTTTGAGGAATCATCTCGACCGGAATGAAAATCGTAAGACCACTGGCGCGAAGGTTTCCAAACGGTTCAATCTGATTCGACGAAGGAGTGATCTTACCGTAATGAGGAGGCAGTTGAGTTCCCAGCGGGTCGATTGCAGAAGTGGATTCATCGCGATCGGGCAAGCGAACTGAAATGGTCTGCGCCAGTTTCCAGGCCGCATTGAACTCTGCGTTAGTCATTCCCTGCCGTAATTCTGGTTTTGAGAAAAACCAAAGTGCCGTCGTCAACTGATAGAGTGCGTCGTTATATCCGAACGCGCTTAGGACTGCATTCAATGCAACTTCGGATTGTTGGTCTGGCGAGAGCGAGAACCAGAGTTTGGAATTGACGAAAATTTTATTATGATCGGGAGCGTGAGTGAACCGAGTGAAGTATCGTTTGCTTGGGGTGCCGTTAGGCGATTCACACCACGCAACAAATTCGATCGACGCAAATTGGATATCGTTGAGAAGCGATCGGAGATTGAGTGCGCCGAGTTGGAAGATACTCAGACTGATCAACTGAGATGGAATTTGGCTCGCGCTTGAGCGGAACATTTCAGCAACTTGCGTCTGCGTTAAATTGTAGGTGATGGACGGACGAACGGGCCCGCTGGGTAAGCCAATACTTTCTTGGCCTCTGGAAGAGCCAGTTTTTAGTTTGGCGATCGACTCCAATTTCGTTTCGCCACGAATGATGTGAGTCGCGGGACGTGTCAATGTGCTCGCCTCTACGGAGGATCCCAGTGTCAGAAAAATAAAACTAAGAGCGAACGTGAGTGCGCACTGCATTTGACTCCAGAAATTCATTGAAAACACGATCTGAGATAGGGTTGTTAAAGAAATCGTCCGCCATGCAATTTGATCCGAGTACGATCCATTTTTCGCGGGACTCAGCTTGGAATTATCTCGTGAGGATGTTTTGCACTTTTCGTTCCACCAGTTGCAGGGTTTCAGCTAGAATAAGGTTTGGCTCAGCGATCGGGCGGATCCCGCGGGTGTCGATTGTTTGATCACTCCATCAATTGGCGGCAAAAATGAGAAATATTGAGAATTTTAAGAACTTTGGGAAACATGACCCATGTTAAAAAAATTCGTAGCCAATACCGGCAGTCAGCCAGTCAACACGCGATTCGTGCCCGAGAAGTGGGTAATTGATCTCGCGAGTGAAGCGGCGAAGATATTCGCCGCTGAGCCCGAAGCTCATGATCGTTGGTGTATGAAATCCGGCGCGCAGCTCAGTCTGGAGTGGATTTGTGCCGAGCAGTTGAGTCGCCCAGTCGTAGACAAATGCTCGAGCATAGAGAAATACGTAAATCAGTAATCCTGCGCCGTACGGTGAGATCGACATGCCCCCAAAGCTGTGGGCGGAATCTGCCAACGGCATCCCGATCGCCGATTGCGAGGCCAACCGCAAAGTCGAGATTATCAGGATCGTCGCCGGCATTGATGCTTAGGTAACCAAAACCGGAAACTCCGAAATCCGCGCCCATTCACACGCTACCAGTTTCACCGGTTTTTCTGAGAGTGAGAGTGAGTGTGAGAGTGAGTGTAAAAGTGAAAGGGACTATCTTTTTGAGGCACATCGTTATGATTGATTTAGAGAAGGAAGGTGTAAATTTCAGTCGATGCTTAAGTATTGCTCTCTCGGCCTCGGGCACGGCCCGCCTACAAGACCGGTCAGCAAAATGCGCGTCAAGTTCGTTTGAAGATTGTGTTCAACGGTCCGGGACTTTAGGGTTGGGCAGTGGAGGATTCACAGAGATGAAATCTAAAAAAGTAAATGCGTTTAATTTTGTTGGCCCGTTCGTTGGATTGGCTATAGCACTGTCGGGTTGTACAACTCATGTGCGCGATGATGCTGCGCTTACAGGCGTAAAGCGCGTAGCGATCGTGGCATTCAGTGCGTTTGAACCGGTTTCGGCCTCGCTCACAGGTAACAACACGGCAGGAGTGATGGACCAAGGCTCGTTGGAAGAACTGATTGAACCGAGTGTCGATCAGATGATGAACGACATGAGCGCCGCTTTCGCCAAAAAAATGAGTTGGACCATGATGAATTCTTCTGCCATTAAGAAGAATGCAGGCTTCCAAGAAGCCTATCAAAAAACGATGACCGGCTTTCAAAATAAGATGCCTCCCGGGAAAGGCCGCATTCAGTACGTTGCTAAAGATATGTTAGATTTCGATGCTGGACGCATTCTTCGCGAGAAGGGTCGAGAGGATCTCATTCAAAAATTGGGCGTTGATGCCATTGTTGTCGTGCGTATAGATGTTGTTTTGAATGGAACAGTCGTCATGGGAATTGGTGCGCGTCATCCGCAGGCAAATGTATCGTTTAATGTTTATGAGAAAGGCAAACCAAAACCAATTTGGTTTGAAGGTAAAATCGAAGGGGTTGAGACTGATTCAGTCGGTAAAACGGCCTTTATTGATGAAGATCTGCTGCATAAATATGCAATGAAATCTGCATACACTGCGTTTCAGAAAATCGGCGATACGCCGGCGAAGTGAATTTCAAAATTGCCTTGAGGCGTCGGATGTAGGGGCCTAGGGTTTATCGGCCCGACCCGTTGGGTTATAAACTGAATTAATTGAGTGAGGGCCTAACCTCGCTCAATGTCGTAAACTCCCGAGAAGTATCGTCCGGCGAGCGATGTCAAAACAGATTTCGCCGTGTTTTTTTGACTGTTTTTTGTAAAGTGAAAACTTCATCTTCCCTCAAAATCTAAAATCTAAAATCTAAAACAGTCAGAACTGCTGACCCTTCGCACCGGCGCTTGGGCCGTCATGCGGTTTCTGATAAGTCCATCAGGTCGGCGAGTGCGGCGAAAAGTCCGCACCGTTGGCATCGCCGTTGCAAAAATCCAAAACGATCCAAAACGCTTTCGAATTTCGAAACCCAACCCGTCTATAGCGAGGTTGAGGTTTGGAAAGACGACAAGATTTGGCATAAACGGAAACTTATTTCACTGCCTTTCATACAAACGGAGTAACGATGAAGAAACTGATCCTCGCAATGGCTCTCTTAGGTGCATCCCTCGCTCAAGCGCAAACCTCAGTCAGTAAAATTGATCAAATCAGTGCTGACTTTAATAAGTGCGGTGAAACCGCTCAGAGCACATACGACATGAATATGTGCGCAGACCTCGCGTACAAGAGCGCAGATGCTGAATTGAATCGTTTTTATAAAGCGACAACTGCATCTCTGATGAAAAGCAAATCTCCTGATGACAAAGAGATGCTCAGCCGCCTCGTAAAATCCGAGCGTGCTTGGGTTCCATTTCGCGATGCAAATTGCTCACTCCAAGGAATTGAAATGCTTGGCGGATCAGGCGAAGGCCCTGTAGTCGGCGGATGCCTTGTAAGTGAAACGATTAAGCGCGTAAAAGAACTTCGAGATCTATTCAGCACGTCGAAATAATCGACAAAACTGAATTAATTTAAAAGCAAAGCCTTCTGCTGAATCTGAGTGTGGATGAGCAGAAGGCTTTTTGTTTTAGCTACTCTTGCGATTCCGCGGCGGTGGTGTCGAAGTCGCGGGTGTTCGTTCATTCCATCCAATATGATTCGGCTCGAATGCCAGACAACTCACCAGACAACTCAATACCGAGCCCTTACAGCTTTCCATTGTAGCGCTAAAAAAAGTGCAAACTTTAGGGGGGGGCTTCGAAAATGCGTCTAACTCCACCTAATCAATCGAGATTAGATTGGAGCGGGTGAACGGGCTCGAACCGTCGACCTATACCTTGGCAAGGTATCGCTCTAGCCAACTGAGCTACACCCGCATTTCGAAAGAGACACGAAGGTATAAAAGGAATGGTAAGCTGTCAACACTTCGATTTGAAATAAACGCAAAAAAGAAAATACTAACGGAAAAAACTCTCGGTCATTCTGCATACTTACTGTGCAGTCGCGGTCGCCTGCTTTTTACTCTCGTTGTAGATTTGAATGTATTGCGCGCCTGAGATCAGACTTAAAGCGACGCTGATCCAAAGACCGATGAGTCCGATCTGTACAAGCGGCAACCCGAAGATGGGTGTTCGAATCAGAACCGCAGGGATTGCGATCATCTGAATTGCAGTTTTGAATTTTCCCGCTGATTTTGCGTCGATCACCACGCGGTCGGCCGCTGCGACCGAACGAATGCCTCCGATCAAAATATCACGCATGAGTAAAATCAATACCACAACAGGGCCCACGCGACCGCTTGGGATCAGCATCACAAGTGCCGAGGCCACAAGGATCTTATCGGCAATCGGATCCATGAACTTGCCCATGTTGCTTGTTGCACCGAATCTGCGCGCAAAGTAGCCGTCAAAATAATCAGTGATCGAGGCCGCGGTGAATAGTAGCGCGCAGCTCCAGTTAGCGACGTCGCCCCCATACCACAAAAGTGCCACCATAAAAGGGCAGACGGCCATGCGTCCCCATGTGAGCTGCATCGGAAGTCGTTTCTTCCAAGGAGC
>JAYVND010000046.1:0-2350 GCA_043758635.1 Bdellovibrionales bacterium | reverse complement strand
CCGTCTTCAAACCAGGAATCGCTTGCTTCAGGGCCGCTGCTTGTTGGTCGATTCCCGACCAATCAATTTGTCCACCGTTGAACTTTCGGTCAGCAAATTGACCTGCATTCTTTGGCGCATCTTTGATCGAGAATTCAACCTGACCCTGCTTCATCGTCACCCAAAGCGAAGGGCTCTCGGCCGCGTTCTCTGGTTTCGATAGCTCTTGTCCAAGACCTTGTTCGATATCCACCGAACCGATCTGCGACCACACTGCGGTCAGCAACAAAAAGCAGATACAAACCGACATCATCGAAATCACTGGAAGTAAATCCAGCTCGAAGTTCATTTCTTTGGAGCCTTTGTGTTGTGCGCTCATGAGGTCCTACCTTTAATCAACGATCCGTTTACGGAACAGCTAGTTTCAATCTTCGAATGATCTCGGCTTCAGTGCCGACGTGGCTTCGGCTTATGAGCCGATGCATTTTCTCTGCTTATAAGCCGATGCGCTTACTGGCTTATTAGCCGATGCGTTTTTTGTTCGAAGGAACTGATTCATAATTGAAGCCCAACCAGATGTAGATTTTAAGAGCTGCTTTGCTCAAATCTTCGCTCAAGATGTTGGCGCGGTTCTGAAGAACGGCGAACATGATAAGTGCCGGAAGCGCCATGCAAAGACCGTAAGCCGTTGCGTACATTGCTTCTGCAACACCCGCCGACAAGATCTGTGCTTTTTCAACTGGATTTGCTGCTGCAACCGAACCAAAGGCGCGGATCAGACCAACAATTGTACCCAAGAGACCAAGGAGAGTACCCACGTTACCAAGCATCGCGAGGAAACCTGTGCGACGTTCAAGACGTGATTGCTCTTCGAGCAAAACTTCGTCGATCTTCAACTGAATTTCTTCCCGGCCACCGAGGTCCATCGCCGCTTGCGCGCCTACTTTCGCGATGATCGCGATCGGTGAGTTGCCCATCGCTGTCGCTGTCGCAATCACTTGCTCCAACTGACCTTTTTTAATAGATGATTCGAAAGCCATAACCGCATCTTTTTGATTTGGCTTACGATTGATAAAGAGAGCCATCACGCGCTCAGCGATGATAGCGAGCGAGAACATCTGTGCTCCCGCGATGAACAACATCCAAATACCACCATCACGAAAAGCTGTCGAAATTCCGGAAATAAATCCCATTTTGCTAGTCCTCACACGTTCTGCGGTTGAGCTTCTTTGCCATGCCGATCATGACGAGAAAGCTTTCGTTCAAGGCATAAGAAGGCAAGAAAAGTGCCGCAAAGTGAGACGTTGGAAGAAGTGGTCAGAACGAACGAGATGAGGAGAGAAGCGATATAAGTAGAATTGTTCGCATTTGCGATGCCGCAAATGCGCACGTGAGGCTCAATTTTGGCGCCCAATCGCGGTACCCGGGCAGTGCGCGAGCTCAATTTGTGAAATGGGATCGGATCAAAAAACAGCTCAAGTTCCTAGAAACTTGCGACAAAGCTATTAAAAACGCGATCAGGCGTTTTCGATGATCAGCCGAAGTTGGTTTCGGCAGTGCTCGCATACCACTTTGCTTCTTGCCCGGTAAGGCGCATTTTTAAAGACCACGGGTTTTGCGCAGATTGGGCAAGGCGCTTCACCTGCACGGATGAGTTTTGGCTCGAAAAAAGTTTTTACGCCCATCACCAGCGCCACCACATACAGAACCCACGGAACGACAAAATGAATAATAGGTACAAGTAAGAAAACGCTGCCAGCGATAAATAGAATACCGAAAGGTTTCATGGCACGACCGAATCGCTCACCGGCGGTGGGTTGGACGATCACAAGGTCGACCGAAGATTCTTTGGAGTCTAAACTGATGAGCTTTGCGTGGGCCATGATGTCTCCGACGGATGACTCGCGACCGATGAGACCGCAACCGGAGGAAACGAGAGTGCCAGGGTCCGTTATCAGAAACACAGACCCTTTCGTCAATCCTCTGAAAATAAAAATTACTTGTTCAAGCGCTTGTTATGGCTTTTCGTTTTTTTGATTTTCTTCGCGATACGCGACTTGTGCAGCTTGTTCACTTTTTTCTTTTTCGTCGCTTTTTTCTTCGCTGCCATGAGCTCTCCTAGTTTGAGTTGTGCGACGAACGTATCTAATATCAATCCGTTCGTCCACGATTATGGCTCCGTATTGTGCGTCGTTCTTAAGCAAAACCTGCTAAAACCGGTCCCAACGGGGGAGAGAAGGAAAAGGACGTGAAAAATTCCAAATTTTCGACCGATGCTAAATATCCGGTAACACCCGCGATTCAATTCTTACGAACAAACGCGGTGAACTTCACTGCGCATCTGTACAATTATGTTGATCGGGGTGGAACA
>JAYVND010000045.1:0-7439 GCA_043758635.1 Bdellovibrionales bacterium | reverse complement strand
AGCAAGTTAGTTACCGCTTGTTCGATGCGCGTCGGCAAGACCGCCACATTTTGAGTGAGCGTCAGCGAGCAATCAATTTGAACTTGCCCTGCTTGAAGTTTCGAATCGCGCGCTGAAACATTTGCGATTGCCCGCTCGACCAAGCGATTTAAATCACTTGGTACCCGTTGGCGCAAAAGATCACCATTTGACTGCGTGCTCAGTGCTCGCTTCAAATCCGCAAGCACATGCAGATCTTGCGAAGTCTCTTGTAACCCTTGAAGCGAACGAATCACGCGCTTTATGAGTTTCGGGCCCTCGCCCGCAACGTAAGCCCAATCCACTCGGCGCATCGCCTCCTGAACTTGGGGTGTTTGCCGACCTTGTCCAACGAGCAAAGTGATGAGCTGCTGGCCACGAGCCATATAATCCCCAGCACGGTACAACTCGTTCAAGAGATTCGCGACGGGTTTTTCGATCTCTTGTCCGAGTGTGCGTGCGAGTGCCGAAAGGTCAACGTCGATTGCGTCCACTGGCAAATGGGCTGGCAAATGGGCTGGTACAACGGACGACAAAATGGAAGTCGAACTCTCCGGCGAATTCGTCGTTGCAGCGTTCATCGAATCGGGCCGAATGCTCGCATGCTCAAGTTGCTGACCACCGACTCTCGGAGTTTGGTCCGCCACCGTCGCTTCCGAAAATATTTCTGCTCGAGGAATCACGACACTCTTGCCATCTGCATCGTGACGCACAGCCTCGAGCAAAGTTGGCTGTAAAACCACCTGGCTCAGCTGTTTGCTCAAAGCTTTTTTCAATCGATCGATCTCGTGATCGCGCTCGATCAATGCTTTTTTAGCCAGTTCGAGCTCGGTTTGGCTTGATTCCAAATTCATTAAGATACTGCGCACCAGCTCCGGATGTAGGGAGAGCTCTTTGTTCTCTGCCTCACTAAACAAACTCACTTGACGCTCAGACCACGCAATTCGCACGCGGCTCTCGTGCCACGTCACACTCGCCATCGGCTTATTGATGTAGGTCGGCAACGCCTCAAACGCTGCACGTAAATAAGCCGTGACCAATGGAAATTGCATTTCTGAGACCGGAAGCACAAAACTCACTAAGTCAGCTTCGCGCTTCAATTCACCAAGCGGTGGGGCGGGGCTCACGAAGTAAGAAAGAAAACGCTCCGGCTGCGCAAAAAGATCTTTTGATGTTTGTACCATCCGAAGCACGCTATCGAGCACGCCCCATGAACGGAGATCTTTGCATTGGTGGCCAACTGCAACGATAAGTGCGTCGTGCCCATTGTGCGAGTGTTCGGCAGAGTGTGAGATCGAAAGGGCAGAGCCCGCAAATTCACTGCCGGTGTCGTTCAGCGGATCCGTGTGAACAGCATGCGAATAATCTTTTTCCATCAGGCGCAAAAGTGATTCCATTTTGTCGGCTTCAAGCCAGCAAGACGGGTCGCGCAGGAATTCCGTGGGCCAATCGCATTTTTCATAGAGGAGTTCAAGATCCTCACCGCGCCGGTCCAAATACGAAATCAATGAATGAGAGATTTTACAGCTAAAAAGCACATGGCTATGTAACGACAATCGTCCGGCAACACAAGCTGCGAGGGTAGAATCGTTAATAACACCATGCGTCTTACATCAGAACCAGGTTTCCCTTCGAGATGGTGGATCATAGAGGTTCCGAAGCCAATCCACGCATTGTCGAGGACCGCCTGCGGGAGCGCAGATTCGGGTCAGCGTTTTGCCGGAAAAAACTTTGATCTTGGAAATGGGATGCGACTGTCTTCGATCTCTTCCATAAAAGAGGGAATTTCGCCGGTTGGCTCAATCTGTCCCACGAGCTTTCCATCGGCCCCGCGCACCAATGGTCCCATATGGTAAATAGGTACGACCACGTAGTTATAGTCTTTGTCGAGACCGCGCACTTCAGCAATTTCGATCACTCGACGTGAACCGTCAGAGAGACGTGAAATCTGAATCACCAGATCGATCGCGCCTGCAATTGAGTACTGCAAAGCTTTTTCGCTGATCTTCGCATCACTTCCCATTGCGAGCGCCTCGAGACGCACAAGCGAGTCGTTTGCGCTGTTCGCATGGATGGTTCCCATCGAACCTTTGTGACCGGTGTTCATCGCCTGGATTAGCTCCATTCCTTCACTTCCACGCACCTCGCCCACGATGATGCGATCGGGACGAAGTCGCAAAGCGCTCTTTAAAAGATCGCGCATGCTCACTTCGTTTTTTCCCATTTCATCAGGCATGCGAGTCTCAAATCGCACGACATGTTCGTATTCAACCGTGAGCTCGGCCGCATCTTCGATGATGATCACACGATAGCCTTTGGGAATCCTTGAGCAGAGTAAACTTAAAAGAGTCGTTTTTCCCGATCCCGTACCACCGCTCACGAGCGTGTTTTTTCCGAGGTAGGAACAGATTTCTAAAAAATTTGCTGCATCTGGAGTGATGGCACCAAGCTTGATGTAATCTTTGAAACCAATTTTTGTTTGAGTGAATTTACGAATGGCAACTGTCGTGCCTTTGAGCGAGCACGGCGGAATGACCGCGTGAATGCGCGAACCGTCGGCAAGTCGCGCATCGAGCCTTGGCTCCTCAATACTAATCCGACGACCGATCGATCCCGCAATCGCGTTCACCGCCGAAATTAAATCATCTTCGCTCGCAAACTTGCAGCCTTCAGCGCGCTCCAGTTTACCTTTTCGCTCAAAGAAGACTTCTTCGGGCCCGTTGATCAAAATCTCGGTGACCGTTGGGTCCGTCCAGAGATGCAGTACGGGTTTTAAGTAAATCTGAATCGCGTCCTGATGGGTTTGCGAAATCCGGCTCATCTCACTCCACTTTCTGATCCCGCAATCCCGAAAGTGCAGTCGATTTTACCGGTGTCAGTTTTGTTGAGGCAGTTTGGGCTGCTTGGCTGCTGACGCCGGTTCACGCACTTGTGGTTCTTGGGTGTACACGATCAATCGCCCCTCAGCTGCCGTCTCCGGAGATTGGAACGAATAAACGCCGTCTTTTTTTGGTTCCAGCGTGAAAGTACGCACTTTACCAAAGTACGTTGCGTGATGTTCGGAGAAAGCGTCGAGGATAAAACTCACGTTTTTCTCTTTTTCATTCACGTTCACGATATGCACAGTGTAGCGCGCATCTTTGCGCATGCGAACAGTATCTGGCACAAAACCTTTTTCGGTTTGCAGAATCACGAGCTCTTGGCCAGGCTCGCTGACCGTCACTAATTTTTTCAAGACTTTCGTCAAGGGAGAGGCTTGCGATTCGCGCACTTCGAATTTCTTTGGCGGCCCCGAGGCTGGGTCAAGTGCCGCACCGGAGTTGTCCCAACGACTGCTCACACTCGCCGGGCTTCTCGCTGATGACGATCCTGATGACAAGTCAGATTCCTCATCGATATTCGCAGGAGCATTTTCAACCGAATCCGAGCGCGAGAAGTCAGGCTGATTGAATTCATTCAAATCTAGATCACGCACCGTGCGCTGACGACGAGAGAGATCGATCGACCATTCGGCCTTCGCCGGAGCTGTCGTAATCGTAATGACCGAGGCCAATGCAAACGAGACGACCCAGCCAAATCGTTTGAGTTTACCAGCTCGCATTGAGCGGAATTCGATTCGTTTCAACACGCGAGTCTTCAATTGGTCGTTGGGGCCTTCACCGTTGCGCTCGCCTGTGCGATTACTGAAGGGACGCGGTGCGGGAGTGAAATTCTGCGAATTCACGAGCCACCTCCATTGCGAGAATTTCGAGAGACTTGGTATCTAGTTTCTGAAGCTCAGATTTCAACGCTTGCCCATCACCACGTGATGCGTTGATCGTCTTCACCGCGCGTTCGAGATCGCGACTGCCCTCTTTCATTTCATGGAGGTGCTCCTGCCAATCCATTTTCATAACAGGTTCAATCACACCCATGTCGTAGAGAGCATCAAAAACGGCTTGAAGGTTTCCTTGAATATGTAGCATGCGACGATCCTCCTGATCATTCGTTGCGGCCGGATTCAACGTCTTCGTGGCGCATCCAACAGCATCATTGATGTCTCATCGGTAGACAGTCGGCGTCTCTTGACAGAAACTGCCTCAGACCGAGATTTTTTGGATCAAAGCCCAGGGAGATACTTCAGATGCACATTGCCGTTTACCTTGCCGCGTTCGGACTTATGGCCGTCTTTCACGCCTCCAAGGTCATCCAACTGAGATGGAAATTTCGAATTTCGATCGGTGATGGTGGTGTTGAAGAGCTCACGCGTGCGGTGCGTGTGTTTGGAAACTTCACTGAGTATGTTCCTCTCGCGCTGATCTTGTTGATCGGCTGCGAACTTGTGCAAGCGCCTGTCTGGTTTTTACATTTGACGGGCGCCTGCTTAGTGCTGGGACGTTGCTTGCATGCCATTGGTTTGAGCAAACCACGCGGCGGACGCAATCCACGCATCATCGGGATGATGCTCACGCTGGTGAGCCTCATCCTCGGCTCGGTCGGAGTGTTGCTGTTTTCTGTTTACTCTGCAGGCAACTAATTTCGTTATACCATCTTCAATCGAGAGCGTTTCAATTTGAGAATCGCCTAGGATGCGACCGGCGCGTCGGTCATAATATACGGATGCTCATCGATCGGGGCAACCCTTGGAAAGAAGCCAATGACAACGCCCACTCCGCAAATTCCAGACGCTCGAAAATCTCTACGCCCGCAGGGTGTAAATTTCATTTTTTGGAATAAAGCAAAGACCGTAGCCGCATTCGGACTCTTCGCGACGGCACTCGCGACCGGCGTCGCATTTTCGAATTGCTCCGGATTCAGAGTTTCGCAAACGAATGTTTCGGCAGGCGAATTAACAGCCACGCTCGGTGTGAACCGCATGGCGATCCAGAATCCGATTGCCGTCAAAGTCCACGGCTGTAACGCGCCCACTTGGAATCAGATCCCTGACCATCCCGATTACTTTGTTGGTCGTCTACGTGCGTCCGCAAGTGCGAGTGATCTTGAAACCTGTGCCGGCACTGAGGTTTACACTCTGGCTTTAGGAAAAATGAATTGGGCAACAAATGAGATCAAGTTTATCTCGACACTTTTGGATTTGAGCCAGTCACCAAAAATTCAGAGCGGTAAATACATGCTCACCACTGCTTATGATCCGAGCGTTACATTCGACGGCACGGAGGATTGGCTCGCGTTTGAATGCTACGGCACTGGCTTCACCGGAACTGCGGCGTCGTGCATGGCTCCATTCAGTTTAAAAGGTGATGTCGGAGCCATCGATCTCGCGCGCGCCTATGTCCCCGTGCTTGGCGGCGCCACCGATCCATTGAGCCCTTATTTGTTTTCCGCGTCTGTCCCGAAGCTTCTCTACGACAGTCATTCCCGACTGTATCTTTATTGGTCTGTCGTGCAGATCAATAAAACAACTGGTATTTGGTCGTCGGTCACGACAAGAGGCATCGAGCTTCAAAAGAACTCAAGCGGGCAATGGGCGCCGCTTGGCTACGGCATTGAAATGCCTGCGGACAATCCTGCATCAGTTGAGGTATTCGGTACCGAAGCACTGCCACAAATGAATGTGACGGCTGACTCTTACCAAGTGACGCAATTCAATGGCAGCTACTTTTTGATCGGCTCCTCCGGCAACTGCACGTTTCCAGACGAAGCAGCTGCGGGCTGTTACCGAATGACAATTCGCAAATCGGCAACGCCCCTTGGCACGCACATTTTCAATGCGAGTCGAATGCCTGAACACTTGCTGCCTTCGAATTCGATTCAGTACTTCAGATTTTATAAGAAGCCGAGTGACGGCGTGATTCGCGTGATGGGTTTGTTTGCGAATTCTTTTGCCGTCTCAAACCAAATGGCACAAGGCTTTTATTCGATGGATCTGGATCCGACTTCGAATTTTTTCGATTCGACCAAGCCTCTTGGTACCGACCCCATCGCCGCTCCGCTTCGCCAAGCCTACAAAGTTTTCTTAATGCGTGAACCGACCGATGCGGAGCTCGAAAAGTGGGGCGGCCTATTCTATCGCGGTATGACCGACTCTGCATTTTTGAACAATCTGATCAATTCGCCCGAAGCCGTCGCAACCGATCAGGCAGAGATGTCTTCGCCTGCGAATTTTATCAAATATGCGTGGCAAGCGACACTCGGGCACGCACCCGACGACAACTCGTTGAGCGTCTTGACGCTCGCATTGCAAGCCAGCACGACGACACCTTCGGGCATTGTACTGAACCTCAGTCAAAGCGCTGAGTTCGTTTCGCGCTACCCCTACCTGGTGCCGATGTACAAGTAGCGCAAGGCCCATTGATCCGCTGACCTCCCCCGGTCAATGGCAGCAATGATCTCATGCGATCAATGGTGGTGATGGCCGCCGGGTCCGTGCGCGTGACCATGTTGCAGTTCGTCTTTTGTTGCATCGCGAACTTCAAAGATCTCGACTTCGAAGTTGAGGTCTTGGCCTGCGAGCGGATGATTGCCATCCATTGTCACAGCATCGTCGGTCACTTTTGTGACAACGACAACTTGAACTTCGCCATCCCCTGAATCCGCGTGAAACTGATCACCGACCACAACGTCCTTTTTAGGAATTTGCGCGCGTGGAACTTCTGCAATCGCCGATGGATCGTGTTCGCCGTAGGCTTCTGCTGCCTTTACGTGCACAGATTTTTTGTCGCCTTTGACTAGGCCTTTGAGTTCTTTTTCGAGACCAGGAATGATCTGTCCAACACCTTCGAGGTAGCTCAATGGCTCTTGGCCTTCTGAGTTCTCAAGGAATGTTCCGCTGGCGTCTTTCAAAGTGTAATGGAAGCTAACGACTTTTGTGCTCATAGAAACTCCTAGAGGCTCGGCCGCGAGCCACCTGATCTCTATGTCATCAAGTCTCAAGCTCTGCATGCCCTTTAAGCTGCGCATACGATCACTCGACGCCGAAAAAGTCAAACTTCGATGCCTCGCGAAGGCGCGAAAAATAGACCAAAAAGACGGCCTGGAGGATCCCTCCGAGCCGATCTAAATTTCACGTTTAAAAGCCCTGCGCAACTCGCAGAAGGGCCCAACCTCATTGAGAGTTACAGGATATTGGCTGCGAGCTCCGCCAACTCCGAACGCTCTCCCTTGGAGAGTGAAACGTGAGCAGATAACCGCTGCCCCTTCATCTTTTCGACCGAGTATGTGAGGCCACTCGTCGCCGAGTCCACATACGGGTTGTCGATTTGGTAAGCATCACCCGTCAAAACCACTTTCGTGCCTTGGCCAGCACGCGTGACGATCGTTTTGATTTCATGCGGAGTTAAGTTCTGCGCCTCATCGACGATCAAGAACTGATTCGGAATTGAGCGACCACGAATGTACGTGAGCGGCTCAATGTTCAGCATGCCTTGATTGATCAACTCTTGCGCGCGACCGGCCGCTTTTTTATCAGCACCCATCAAAAA
>JAYVND010000044.1:0-7447 GCA_043758635.1 Bdellovibrionales bacterium | reverse complement strand
TCAGGCCCATGCTCAATACATTCGGATTTTTATCCATCGGCGAAAACATGGTTTCGAGCGTCGCCAGCGGCTGATTCACGAGATCTAAAAAGAGTTTCTCGAGCGTCATTTCGGCGCCCATATTTTGATACTGGTACTCGATCACTGATGGCGTTGAAAAATAATCAGAGATCGCCTTTTTCTGCTCTTGGCTAGTCGTCGACATAAGCCACATCACCAAGAAAAAGGCCATCATCGCCGTCATAAAGTCCGCAAAGGCGACCTTCCAGGCTCCCCCGTGACCGCCGCCTTGGACGACCGTGATCTTTTTTATGACAATCACTGGCTTCTGATCGGCCACGTCTACTCCTCAGTACAAAATTCATTTAGTTCAACTTCGAGAACTCAAATTCACTTCAGATCGCATGTATACGCCTGCATACACCGTGCCTTGGTTGCCCTCCATCGAAGACCTTTATAGATCTCAATGAAAGAAGGAGTGCACAGCCCCAGAGCGGCGGCGCACCTGCGCAGAAGGTGCAAACCCTAGAAACCTACGCTGCTTTTTTACCGGCGCTCTTCACGGCAGTATCCATCTCAGTAAAACTCGGTCGCTCGTTTGGAAAAATCGAGCGACGCGCGAATTCGACACAGACAAGCGGAGGAGCTCCACGCTGCAGAGCAACCATTGCGGCCTTGATAACCAACAAGTAGCGACCCTCGGCAGCGATATCGTTACCCATCTTCGTCGCCGTCGGCCCCATGAAGCCATACGAAACCAAGATGCCTAAGAAGGTACCAACCAAGGCGCCACCGACCGAATGCCCGATGACTTCAGTTCCTTGATCTAAGATACCCATCGTATGTACGATACCCAAAACGGCTGCGACAATCCCGAGTCCTGGCATCGCATCCGACACGTTATTGATCGCGTGCTGAGCGGCGTGCTCTTCTTCGTGCGCCACTTTAATATCAAAATCCAAAAGATCATCGACATCGTACTGAGAAAGATCCGCCGAGAGCGTGATCTTCATCGTGTCACACATAAAATCTACTGCGTGATGGTTCTTCAAAAATGATGGATAGTTTTTAAAGATATCGCTCTTCTCCGGCTCTTCAATGTGACGTTCGACCGCTTGCGGCCCGTCTTTCCGAAAGATCTGGAAAAGCTGGAACATCATCTGCAAGAGCTCAAGATAATCTGCCTTGCTGGCGCCCTTACCAAACCAAGCTTTGATAGCTTTCGTGATACCGAGTTTGATCGTTCCCATTGGATTGGCGATAATGAATGAGCCAAGAGCCGCACCAAAAATGATGATGACCTCTGACGGCTGCCAAAGAACGTGCAAGTGACCACCGTGAGCCGCATAGCCCCCGAACACGCACGCGATAATTACCAATGCTCCAACTGCGCCCATAGTTGCACCTCAAAAGTTCTGTGCTTTTTATCGGTGTAACTCTCGAGATCATTGAGAAAACAACACCTCAAGCACTGCAATCAAGACTGAAGTCGACTGAAATGTTCCCCCCGAGACGAGACAATCGTCGAGTTTTGTAGGCTCATTTTTTGGCGTCGCGTAAATAGATGTTGTTGATCACACGACAGAAGTTCTGATCTTTCGGGAGCGTAAATGAGCCACGCGCTGTGAACTGTGCGCAATAAATCGCAGTGAACCGCCGTAATTTGCGGTCTTCACGAGCACTCAAGGAGCCGTCGATGAACACTCGAAGAGCCGCAAAAGCGGTGACGCAATGTTTCTTGGGCGCCGCGGTTTAAGTTATCGGCGCACTTCCGCAATTGTTCGCGTGCTCATCTTAAAACTCCGCCTACAGACAGGACGTATTTCCTTGCTGCCATCTCAATTTGTTTTGTTTCGTCAAGATTCAAGACTCCTCGGGTTTATGCAAGTCACAAATGCGCGAGACCAAGGGACGAGACCGAGGCGCGGATCCAAGGGACGAGACCAATGTGCAAACCCAAAGCGTGAGACCAATGCGGGACTTTCCTTCGCAGATATGGCAAATTCAATTTATGCGTGAACCTATTCGCTTGATCTTTTTTCACGGCTTGAACACATTCGGGGACGCCGATGTGCACGTCGGTCCGCTGCGACTAGGCCCCATGGCAAAGCACTGGCAAATGCAAATGAACGCGCGCTTCCCCGAAATTCAGCTCACTGTGGTGACAGCGATGGGGTCGGATTCTCTGCAATCACAAGCGGAGCACGCACTTGCTGAAATTAATCTACTATTTCCGCCCCAAGATCCAATGGCGCCGCTTCATCTTGTGGGGCAGTCGACCGGCGGATTAGTCGCACGAATTGTTGCGAATCATGAACTCATGCGTGAGCGAGTCAAAACCGTGATCACTGTAGGCACGCCTCATCACGGATCTGCGGCAGCAGAATTCGCTCTCAACACCTTCAGTTCAGAAGCTGATTTTTCAAGATTTTTGAAACCCGCTGCCAACGTCTTCGGCTACAACCTGGAAACCAAAACGCGAGTGTTTCGCGAGCTCACTCGAACAGCGCTCACTGGATTTAATAAAAAATATCCTGCCTCAAGGGGGCCCTCTTGCTTCTCCATTCCTTGCATGATTGATCGCGCACAACTCGCGTGGCCTCTCCATTTTTTATACAGCGCTATCCACCAGATCACGCCCGCGCCGAGTGACGGCTTTATCAGCCTTGCGAGCCAAATTTTGAGCCGCGATGTCAACGAATCGCTCGGGTTTCCAGTCGAGAACTTTGCCCTCGACCATTACTCCGAGCTTGGTTACTTTCTCGCGCCCCGCCCACGTGACCGAGCTCGCGCTGTCAAAGAATTTGACAAAATGATTGCGCTCGTCGCGCAAATTGTTTCAAGCCGAAACGATTCGACAGGTCACCGTTAAGACCTGGACCAATGAATGTGCGGCAGCTATTTGATTGAGTGACGGGACAGCGAAAATCTCTTATCTTTTCGAGGCTTTTACCCGAATAATCATCACTTGAGAGTGTTGCAAAGAAAACCGGATAGCAGCGAGGAACGGAATGACGAACAACAGTGCAATGAGCCGCAAGCGATGGAATTTCAAAATGGCTTCAATCGCGATGCCTGATCTCATGTCGGCCTTCATTCTGCCTTTGATGCTCGCTTCCGCTTTGACTGCATTGACCACATGGCCATCCTCGGCCATGGCAGATGAAGAAAACCCTCTCACAGCAACCGCGACCATCACGCCGCAAAAAATGCAAGCCGGCGGCACAGCCGAAATCGTCATCGATCTCAAATTACAACCTCACTATCACGCTTACTCCGAACGCTTTAAGCTCACTGTCGACACGCCCGACGATTTGAAAGTTGATCAATACCGCCTGAGCCCGACGGTGCAGTTCCAAGACTCGATCACCAAAAAAATGATCACCGGTATTGAAAACCACGCAGTGATGCGTGCGACGGTCGAAGTGCCTTCAGGATTCATAACAGGATCGCAAAACGTAAAAGTGAATCTGACTTACCAGGCCTGCACCTCTGATCATTGCCTGTTCCCAAAACATATCATCATGGATGTCCCGATCGATGTCGGCCCAGCGCTCGCTGGCGCAGTTGGCTTGCCGGGGGCAACAGCCGCGACGGTTTCCGCACTAGCGAAAGGTGCGGCGCTCGAAAATCAAGCGAACTCAGCTCCCGCAACGACGACCGACTCTGCGCAGGTTTCAAAATCATCGGAGTCGAAGGCAGGCGGCTTCAACGATGCTTTGAGCCACGGAACATTTTCGGCGCTCCTTTTTGTTTTCCTCATCGGAATGCTGACAAGTCTCACGCCTTGCATTTATCCAATGATTCCGATCACACTCGCCGTTCTCGGTGCACGCACCAAAGGTCAGAGTAAATTAAAAGGATTTAGTATTTCGTTTACCTACGTTCTGGGAATCGCTTTCACTTACTCCATCTTAGGAGTAACAGCGGCGAAAACTGGAGCGCTCTTCGGATCTGCATTGAGCAACGTTTACGTTGTAAGCTCGATCGCGATGCTCTTTGTTGTGATGGGTCTTTCGATGTATGGCCTCTTTGAACTTCAAGTCCCAGCATTTTTGCGCGACAAAGTCGGGACGGCGCAAACTGGATCAGGCTACGGCGGGGCTTTTGCGACAGGCTTGATCGCTGGTGTGGTTGCGAGTCCATGCGTCGGCCCCGTGCTCGTCAGTGTCCTCACTTACATCGCGCAAACACAAAATATGCTCTTGGGATTCTGGCTCCTCTTCACTTTCGCGATGGGCCTCGGCGTTCTGTTCATGGTTCTCGGAACATCGAGCGCGATGATCAGCAAAGTTCCAAAAGCAGGCGCTTGGATGGAGCACGTGAAATTTGTGTTCGGCACCGTGATGGTGGCAATGGCACTTTACTACGTGCAACCGCTCTACCCAGCTTGGCTATTCAACATACTCACGGGACTTGCTGCGATTTTAATTGCAAGTGCTTACGGAGCATTTGAGCCAAACGAAAAACTCGAAGGTGCCGGCCGCTTGCGCAAAGGCGTGATGCTCGCAACTTTCGTGATTGGCCTTGCGTTTTCACTGATTGGTGTGATGGAAAAAGCCGGCATCCAACTCAACACTGGCGGCGGCGCAGTGGCTGCGGGCCGCGGCGGAGAAAATTCTGCTACGGCAATGGCGTGGAAGCCTTTCAGCGAAAGTCTTTTGAAAACCGCATTGGCGCAGCACAAGCCGGTGATTATGGATTTTTCAGCAGATTGGTGCGGTGCTTGTAAAGAACTTGAGAAGTACACGTTCTCAGATACCCGCGTGAAAGCGATGAGCGATAGATTTACGCTGCTTCACATTGATGCAACCGAAGACAGCGCCGCTCTCGATACTTTGAAAAAGCAATATTCGATCGTCGGTCTTCCAACGATGCTTTTCTTTGACGCCGCCGGAACTTTGCGAACGGAACTTACATTGACGGGCTTCGAAGAAGCCGAGCCATTCATGAAACGAATGGGTTCTGCCTCGGGAGCTAGTGCGGTGGCCGAGCAGCACTCAATCGAACATGCATCGAGCGCAGCAGATGTTTCGCATTGAGCAGTAAAGAAATTTTGATTCTTGATCTTTGGATTCTTGAATCGGACTTCTTAATTCGGTTTTTTTGATTCGGGTTTTTTGATTCCTGATTTTTCAGCTTGATTCTTGATCCTTAAGTACACCGGATTCAGTTTATAATTTCATTTTGTTTGACACGAAATCTGCTAGGATTTCATAGTCTCAAACAACAAGCCGAAGTATCTTTAGGTCCACGCTCTTGCGGGCCGCGAGCCACGTCTGCTCATTTTGAAATATTAAAACGAGCTCCCTCGAGCGCGATGCTGGTCATGCGACACATGGCTAATGCTCGAGCGAAATTTTTAGATTTTCAAACCCATGCTACAAGTTTGTCAGGCAATGGAAACCAAGTTGAGGTGTGCAGATGAATCTCCGAAAGATGACGAGCGCGGCTTTGATCGAAAAAACGAAAGGCTCGGTCAGTGCCGAGCGCGAAGCGCTGACACTAGCTTTGCATTGCTTCGGTGAGATCAATCGCCGGCGGCTTGATGTTGAGTACAAATACAAAAGTCTCTTTCAAATGGTCACTCAATTTTACGGATACTCCGAAGACCAAGCGATTCGGCGTATCAGTGCGATGCACTTGATGCGTGAAATTCCAGAGGTCATCGAGAAGATTTCGTCGGGAGAATTGCAATTCACCAACATCGGTTCCGCACAGACCCTATTCAAGCAAGAGGCCAAGCTCGGGCACCAACTTACGAAGCATGAAAAAATTGAGATTCTCACTGAGATTTGCGCGAAGTCGGTTCGAGAAACAGAGAAAATTATTTTTTCGCATTCTTCGGCACCGATGACTCTCAAGCCTGATCTCGTTCGAAGCGTCTCCGCTGACGATATTGAATTTCGATTTTTGGCGAAAGAATGCGTGCGCTCAAAAATCGAACGGCTCAAAGGTCTGCTCGCACATTCGAACCCGAACATGACTATCGGCGAACTTTTCGATCGACTTTGCGATCTAGGAATTGAGGAGTGGCAAAAACCACACCGGCGCCCCGCGCGTCGGAAAGCAGATGATTCGACCTTGCATGAGAATTCTCATGAACTTGATCAAGGTCACATTGCTCAGCCTGACAATACTGATAAGAAAGGTTTGAAGCTCCAGATGCAAAAAACCGCGGCGCCCAAGAAAAGGCGCGTCATTTCCGCCGCTGTTCGACGAGCTGTTTTTACGAAGGCTGGTCGCTGTTGTGAAAACTGTCGATCGGAGCGTGCCCTCGAGATTGACCACATCGACCCAGTTGCTTTGGGTGGGACAGATGAGTTAAATAATCTTCGTTTGCTCTGTAGAAACTGCAATCAACGCTCGGCGATCCGGGCATTTGGCCAAATGCAGATGGATTCTTTTTTACACTGATCTTTCAGCGATATTGCACTGATCTTTCAATGGGCCTGCGGTGACAGGAGCGAGAAATGTCGCCGGTTGCTCCGGCTGCGGCTGGTGCTCCGGCTGGTGCTCCGGCTCCGCTTAAGGATTTACGTCCTGCAAAACTTGCATTGTGCGCGTTGCGAGCAGAGGCACAATAAACGCGACCGCAATTTTTTGAAAATGCTCGCTTGTGCGGTGGGCCTCGATGGCTTCCGTGCTTTTGTATTGCTCAAAAATTAAAATAGAGTTGGGGTCGCTTTGCTCAATATACGGTGTGTACGCCAAGCATCCCGGCTCCGCGCGCGAGCCTTTCACGAGTTCCGGAAGATGCTCCAAAACTTTCGTCAAATTGCTGGGTTCAATCGTCCAGCGGGCGATGACCGTGATCATATGAAAGCTCCTGTTTTGCCAATGCGAAATGTACGTGAGTGCGTCCGTCCATGAGTCTGTTCCATGAGTCCGTGAGTGAGTGCGCGCGATCATTCGATCCGCTATCTTAGCGTCGCCTCAATCTCACGCTCTCAGCTCCGCTTCGGCCTCGCACTTTGAACGACGCTTCGGTCTCGCGCTTTGAGCTTCGCTCCGGTCTCGCGATTTCAGCTTCGCTTCAGTCTCGCGATTTCATTGCGCGACTCTTCGAGCGATGCCTGTGCGTTGTGCAAAGCCATTTCTTGTTCTGAAACTAAGCGCTGCAAACTCAACAAGCGGTTTTCAAAATTGCGAATGATTTGATTGTGGCGATCCATCAATTCGCTCACTTTGTTATCTTGAATTTTGCTCTCATTCACGCGACCCACGAGCTGCGCGATCTTTGCGGTTGTCTCTTGGTGCATGCGTGCTTGCGTCTCGTCCATTCGCTGGATGGCTTGGGTGAAACGTTCCAAGCGTAGATGAGTGTTGCGAGAGAGATCATCGCTTTTAGAGGTGAGAGACTCCAGACGCTTGTCCATTTGAATCATCGCGACTTTTAAGATGCCGAGCTGATGTTCGGCCGCTTTGATATCGATGGATGGGTATG
>JAYVND010000043.1:0-2364 GCA_043758635.1 Bdellovibrionales bacterium | reverse complement strand
GGCGGTTCCCAAGAGCTCTAATGATCGATTTTTCAAGATTCATGATCTCATCCTCGCTTAAAGGCGCCGCACAGAAGTGCAGGCACCTCAAAGCGTCTCAAATTGGAACGAGATTTCAAGCTCAAATAACATTCGATAAAGAGAATCCTCCGACGAATTGAGCGGCGGATGAAATCGGATCGGAGTTTTCTAAATCGAGCGCAAATTTCGATCCACTTAAAAAGTCCAGGAATTAACGGAAAAAGCCAGTCAACCACGGCGAGTTTTAATTGCTGGGTTTAATGACTGCCTTCACTCGTTGTTTTTAGTGACTGGCTTCTTGAACGACTTCATCGGCCTGGAGATTTTCGCCATGCCGATAACGTTCGACGAGCGAATCATCTTTAGTCGGAAAAGAAAACAGGAGCGCATGGCTACTCGAAGGCGTGTCCTCGATGGTCACCACGATATACGAAAGAGATGTGTCGGATTCAGACTCCGTAAAATGTTTGATGAAACTCACTAAAATATTTCCCGATAGATCGTTCGAGCGCCAGATTTCATCTGGCTCTTCTATCGTGCTCTCCCGAAAGTCTTCGTACTCTTTAAATGTCGACTCTTCAATATCGCCTTCACTCCGCAATGTCTGCATCGCGCGGTAGAGTCCAACCGCCAGATCGTCGCCCTCGCCTAAAGCATCCCCTTCGACCGAGCCAGCAGCGACCTCTTGCATAACTCGATCGTAAACGATGCTGCCGCGGCGGTATCGCTCGACCAAAGTCACATCGTTAGTCGGAAAATGCAGGTAAATAAATGCGGGAGCCTCTTCGGTGACATATGCGAGCGCCACGTAGTAAACTGATTCTCCATCAGCAGTGTAATGGCCTACGTAATTACGCACTGTAAAGCCATGAATGCTCGTCACGTCTTCCCAGATCTCGTCGGGATCGTCTAATACTTGTTGAAGAAGCTCTTCATAATCTCCGAAATGATCTTCCTTCAAATCCGAATCAGATCGAAGAGTGAAGTACTCTTTTTCAAGAAGTTGAATCTGCGGAACGAAATGGTCATAGAGCTCATCTTCAGTTCCAAAGATGAGGCCACGAGCCTCATCGATCACGATATTAGATTTCATCATGATTTCCTCACGCGCTGATTTTGTTTTGATAGACTGGCGCCCCATACGACCTCCTCGGAATGAACGAAGTTGAGAGTCGAAACGTAAAAAACTGTACTCTGGTTCTGCTCGCTGATTTCACTGGCTGTGGTTATTTGCTGTTTTTACGGGTCATAGGTTAAGGTAAGCGTAGGTCAGAACTGAACAATTCAAAAACCGAATCGTCTTAGATGATGAAATGCATCACACGAAAATAATCATTAACTGCCGGCAATTCGCGGCGTGGAGTTTCGAAACTGTTTCAAATTGAGATCAGGCCACGTCGTCGTCGCTTCAACCTCCTTCTAAAATGGTACGGTGCTTCGCCGAAGCTGTCAATTTTGACTCGAATTGGCTTGCACTGAATCGCGAGAAAGCCCCAGAATAAAAACTACAGATAAGTTAAACTTTTTGAAGCCATAAGCGGGTGCCCCAGCAAACGGGAGTTGGCTTTGTGAGCTAGACCAAAGGTCGACTCTTTGCCGAGCCGCACTTTGATTTCGTCATGAAGAACCTTCTCAAGCTATGCTTCAAACCAACTCTTGATGAATGAGATGGATGGATTGATCGCGCAAACTTACGTTGGCGCGAGTGACCAGTCACTCTCATGTGAGCGAACGCACGGATGCGAAAACTGACGGCTAAGGAGGGCGAATGAATGATGCTCAAGGTGAAGGCAAAGGCTACAAAGCGAAATCCAAGAAAAAAGATGAGTCTTCGTTGACTGCCAATGAACGCGAAGTGCAAACGATTGAATATTTCATTTATCAATCGACTCAAGGTATACATTTTTTGTTTAACAATCATGAAATCGAAGCCGTGATGCGTATGCCGCAAGCCGATGAAGATTTTTTCACCGGCGATAATATGTCGAAGGTGCAAGAACTTCTCACGCAGTGGCTGGAGCGTCCAACGTTTAGCGAAAAACGCAGCTTCTTAGATTCGCTGCCGGCCGATCAACATGAGCTTCTGATCCGTGCGTACTTTCACTTGGTCGACACCACGATCATGACTCACTCGACTCTTCGCCATTAAATTCCGCCACTAGATTATGCCAGCGGCTTTCGCCACTAGATTTCTGAAACTAGACTAAGGCGCTGTGCTCGCCATTCGCATCGCCAGATGACTTTCCGTCTTGGGGGGCTCTTTTTACTGTTTGTCTCGTCGCTCAGAGACGAGCTTCGGCTTGATAGTGCTGAGAATAGTTCGTCTCGAACTGGAGCAATTCA
>JAYVND010000042.1:0-2368 GCA_043758635.1 Bdellovibrionales bacterium | reverse complement strand
TTTTAAGCTAATTGTTATGGAACTCTGGTAAATTCAACTGGAGTTTTAAAGTTTTCACCGATTTTCCCAGCCTGTATCAGCTTCGTTCCGGCAATTGCAAGATCGCGTTCGAAAACGACGCCATTGAAAACTTCCTTGATTACCATCTTGCTTGCCGTGCAAGTTGCACTATAAGGCTTGCCGACGAGTCGCCCATCGCCGTCGTGCGGTAATCCGTCGGCAATATAATAAAAGCTGCCGGAGTTTCCAACTGCAAGGTAGCTCAACAAAACAGCCGGGCCAGCTGAAACGGAAATTTCAAGTTTCAAATCTGAACTCGAAAATTTTCCCGCGAAATTTCCGCAGATTGATGTATCAGCAGCTAGTTTAGATTGACGGTACCAAGCGCCCTCAAGAAGTAGAAGATCCGACTCCGCATTGTAATAGCCAGTCCAGCTTCCTACCGATTCGCCCTTATCAAGAACGATTTTCCCTTCTGGATTTGCGCAAGTATATGAACCAGAGGCTGTATAATCGTCTTCCCTAATGCTCAGCTCGCCACCGTCTGAGCTGAATGTGGCGCGACGATGGCCAAAGACCGTTCCTTCAGGACTTTCACCCATTGGGTATTCGCTGACGGACTCGAATGTCTTACCCTTAACTATCTCGCAAGGTTGAGAAACAGTTGCAAATGACGTTGCAGGAACAAAGGCTGCAACAAGCAAGAATACGAAAACTTTCATCACTATCCCCTCGAGTAAAAGCGCGCATCCACGATCATCAGATGCAAGGGATTCGATGCCAAGGATTTTTTATGAAACGGCACGGTTGGTTGAGTGGCAATCCAGAATCTATCGAGTCTTTGTTGATCAAAATAAGCCAGCCGACGGCCGGTTGGAGTAATACTCTGCTCCAAACCTTTGCGATCCGGCAAAGCCGTAGCTTGGAAGTGAGAACACTACTGCGCTTATGTGGTGTGCTCACTGCGGCATTTTACCCGCGGCAACCACGTGATTTTCGTCCAGTAGACGTGCTCGTTGATCCGCGATGGACTAGTTTTAACCAAACGAGCGTGTTTTCCAGTGTGATCCTGAAAGTTTGATCGCGGAAATGGCAAACTAGGATCATTCCAGAGCAAGGGAGAATTGTGGCAAGTTTGCAAAGACGTTTCAAAAACATATTATCAATCACGGCTTTAGCCAGCCTTTTCACAGTTTTGGGTTTGGCGCTTAGTCAATGTTCAAGTGATTCAAGCGGCTCTGCCGCAAATCCTGGATCCGCGGCGAGCGATTATCTCGCAGCGACCACCTACACAAGTTTGGTCATCGAGATGCAGTCCGTTTCTGGATTCGCGCCAACAGCAATATCAAAGAACAATTTGATCGCGTTCTTGCAAGCGCATCTTAATAAACCACTTGGCATTACAATCGTCGACGAAACGATTTCATCGCCAGGTCAGAGGTCTTATTCCCTCGACGACGTAAGACGGATTGAGAGCGCGTCACGCAAAATTTATTCATCTGGCAACCAGATGACGGCATACTTTCTCTATCTGGACGGGAATTCGACGAGTGATTCAAGCAGTGGGCAAATTCTAGGGACCGCCTACGGTCCAAGCTCAATGGTGATATACGAAAAAACGATACAGAGCCTATCTGGAACTCCGGTCACTCAACCATCGACCGCTGTTTTAGAGAGTACTGTTATTGAGCATGAATTCGGACATCTTTTGGGTCTGGTTAATACTGGCACCACGCCTCAATCTGCACATCAGGACACCGCTCACGGAGCTCACTGCTCGGCTTCAGCATGTTTAATGTACTGGAATGTAGATACGAGCGGCATTATTGGAAATTTGCTCGGAGGCAGCGTTCCATCGCTTGATAGCGACTGTTTGGCGGACTTGAGGGTACACGGCGGGAAGTAAAATTTCGCTCGTGCTGCGGCCGATCGAAGGTTTCGGAGCAAACTCTCGTGTTTTTCCGACCATCTTAGCGAAGGATGTAAGCCCTCGCGCGACCTTCGCCGAAGGTTTTAAGCATTTTCTCAGAAACTAACTCACTGAGGTCACGCTCCAAAGTCCTTCGAGGTATGTCTGGAAAGTGAGTGGCGACGTCGATTGTCTTAAATGGCGAGTTCTTTTCCGCAAATCGCATGATTTGCTTTTTCCGGCTGCTAGGATTCAATTTCTTGCCAGATTCAAACTGTTTGCGAGCGTCTTTGATTACTTCTTCGATCGACGTTGCAAAGCAGGCGCCCATGAATTCTAAAATGGGGTGCAGGCTGGATAGTTTTTTCGATTGGCGGATAGCTGAATAATATTCGTCACGATTTCTCATAACTACCGTTTCGCTCGGTACGTATCGAGCGGCTTCCTCTCCGTCTCTTA
>JAYVND010000041.1:0-7485 GCA_043758635.1 Bdellovibrionales bacterium | reverse complement strand
AACCGTATTCGGCCGTGCGAGCCTTCGCGGCCAAACGTTGCGCGACTTCTTTTTGAAACATCAGAATCATGCGTGTGATCCCGGCGGGCTCTAAACATCGTTCAATCACAAGACTTGAAGAGATTTGGTAGGGTAAATTGCTCACAAACAGAGTGTGCTCTGGAAGCTCCAAAGTTTTCCAGTCCATTTGCAGAGCATCGCCCTCCTGCACACGAATCTTTGTTGCCGACAGCTCGCTTCGGCCTCTCCAGTATTCAGCAAATTTTCGGTCGAGCTCAAGAAGCGTGATCGACTCGCCCAGCGTCAGCAAGTCTTCGGTGATCGCGCCAAGGCCGGGTCCGACCTCAATGAGCTGGCTGAAAGAAGCTAAGCGCGCGGCCGCGATAATTTTTTCGACAACGTGATCAGAGATTAAAAAATTCTGCCCAAGAGAGCGTTTGGGCTCAGCACCCAATTCGCGGAGTCGCACGAGCATTCGCTCGCGGCGTGAAAGTTTCGGGGTGGGTTCAATAGGATCAGTCATTTTTCGGTCTCGTTTTTTTATTGCGCATATCCGACGTGGCCTCGCTATTGCGCAAACTCTTCTGAAGCTTCGGAGGTAGGTTCGCAGGAAGTGGAGCAAAACCAAGAGGCGCCCGCGGCTCTGGTCCCAGCGTCTGATCTGAAAACTCTCCGCGATTCATACGCTGGATACCGGCGTAACCGATCATTGCGGCGTTGTCAGTGCAGTAACGAATCGGCGGCACCACGAGCTGAATTCCTGCTCCCTTTGCCCACTCGATGGCTCGAATTCGCAGGCGAGAATTTGCACTCACGCCACCGGTCAAAACCGCGCGAGAAACATTTTCGGCGACGACCGCACGAGAAAGACGCTCAAGTAAAACATCAACGATCGATTCCTGAAAGCTTGCGCAGAGATCAGCCAATACCCCTGCACGCACAACAGGTTCAGTGCCCATTGCGAGTCTCACGTCCTCGCGAAGTTCTTCGCGCAAGGCCACACTCAAAAGATCAACCATCCGTTGGCCTGCTGTTTTTGATCCTGAGAAGCTGAAATTAAAGTGCGACTCGCGAATCATCGCACGTGGAAACTGAAAGCGATCTACACAGCCCATTTTCGAGTGCCGATCCACTCGCACCCCGCCCGGAAAACCGAGGCCTACCATTTTGCCAAATTTATCAAAAGCTTCGCCGGCTGCATCGTCGATCGTTTGCCCAAGCACGCGGTACTCGCCCAAGCCCTCGATGCGATAAAGCGAAGTGTGCCCACCGCTGATGGCCAATGCGACGTAGGGATATTCAAAATTCGCGGGTGGAGCGTAAGAATCATCGCGCAAGAAGGGCGCCAGCAGGTGTCCCTCAAGGTGATTCACGCCCAAAAAACGCTTTCCCGTTGCAAGTGCTAGGGCCTTTACCGTAACAACGCCGACCATCAGTGAACCAATCAAACCTGGTTTAGATGTGACTGCAAAGGCATCGACATCCGCAAGCGTCATACCCGCTTCGGTTAAGCAGGTGTCGATCAATGGCAAAAGATGCTGAGTGTGATTGCGGCTTGCGATTTCGGGGACGATGCCGCCGAATATCTCGTGGGCCTGGTTCTGATGAGCGGAAATCACCCGATGAACTTGGCCTTGCTCTGAGACCAGCGCGACTGATGTGTCGTCGCAACTGGTTTCGATCGCGAGGACCATTTTCACATGAGGGTTATCTTTCACTTCTTTTTTAGACCTTTCAGTTTTTTCAATGCAAGTTCGGCATCATGCGACTTCGGATATTTGCTTATGACCTCTTCGTAAAATGCTTTCGCATCTTCAGCGAGCCCGAGCTCTTGAAATGATGCGCCAATTTTATAAGTCGCCGTCGGAAAGTTTTTTCCCTTAGGGTTGGCCTTGCGGTATTTTTCAAAATCAAGAATCGCTTCTTTCCAATTCTTAGTTTCGAACTTCTCTTGCGCTGACGCGTAAGGATTTTTAGCGGCCTTTTCACTCGCGACTTGAGCCGCCGCTGCCTGTGCCGATTGAGCTTGCGCCGCCGCATCGGCCGTTCGTTTTTGCTGATCGGATTGAGCCGCCATCTGCGACTTCAGTTGCTCGACTTCGCTATTGAGTCGAGTGATGTCTTCGCGGTAGGCCGCGAGCTTTTCATCACGATCTTTTTCGCGCGCCAACGCCGCCTGATCTTGTTTCTCGATCTTGGTGTCGAGTTTTCCCATACGATTGTCATGGTTTTCGGCTTTGCCCGATAGGCGACGAATGTCGTCTTCGATATCTTGGAATCGCGAATTGATATCGGCCGTATTTTTTTGGAGTGAGGCCACCTGGCTACGCATCACGACTTTTTCATCTTGCTCATGCACTGACGAGCGAGTTTCCAAGCATCCCGCCAAAGTGACAGCAGCAAATGTGGCAAAGACAACCGACGAAAGTTGGCTTGATGGAAGACCTAAAAACGGACGCGTCCGAAAATTGAAACGAGACGAAAATAAATTCATACAGTTACTCCGATTTCTCGGCCTGCAGGATAACACGTCAATGCAGGATGTAAAAGAAGGAACGGCCCAATGGCGATTGGGCGGCGATTGGGCGGCGATTGCTCGCGAAAATCGAGCTGAATCCGGGAGCTGAACCAAGAAGCTAATCAGGAAGCTAAATCAAGGCAATCAATTAAGGGGCTAAGGGGCTGCATTCGAATACTCAATCAAGGTACGACGTCGCCCGATTGGTGACGAGCGTAGCGAGCTGCGTTCTCGGCTTTTTCTGCATACTCTTTCGTCGAGATAAAGAGGCGGCGGGCCCCACCGTAGTCACGCTCCTCGAAGGCCTTTTGACCAGCGCGGTATGCTTGCTCGGTGCTGAACCAGAGCGCCGGTGCGTAGCGAGCTGCATCTGCATCTTTTGCAGAATCGAAGGAAGCTCGAGCGATATTGTACTCATCGAGCGGCATGTAGGTCACGCATCCTGTCAGCGGAGCCGAGAGCGCAACCATCAGAACAACCATTCCTAAGGACATAAAAGAAAATCTTGGCGCGCGGCGCAGAAATAGAAAAAGCGCCTTTCGAAACTGTATTTTCACCGATCTAACTCCTCGCGGCTCCACCAGTGGAATTGCGCCACTCGCTAGCCATGAGAAGCACACCGCAAAACGGTGCACCGGGAAACTGAGTTTCGAAAAGACGCTTCTCACGCTCTCGCCCGCTCGACTTTAAGACTATTGAAGTGGAACGAAGTTCGCGCGACGGTTTTTCGAAAATGCCGCTTCAGAATCACCTTGAACCATCGGCTTCTCTTCACCGTAGCTGATCACTGTGAGATGCTTCGTATCGACGCCGAGGCCTTCGAGATAAGCTTTTACTGATTTTGCACGACGCTCACCGAGGGCGAGGTTGTACTCGACAGTGCCACGTGCATCCGTGTGACCTTCGATTTGGATTGTCGCTGTGTTGTGAGCTTTGATCCAGCTCGAATTAGCCGAAAGCTGTTTTTTGGTCGACGAAGACAAAGTTGCTTTGTCATAATCAAAAAATACAGTGTTCAAGCCATCGATTTTGCCGCTGTCAGAACCTTGTGGGTCGAACGTGTTCGAACGATCAACAACTTCTGGTTTTGCGTTAGCTGCTGCATTTGCATCTGCATCTGTGTCCGCTTTTTTTGGCTTAGCACAAGCAGTGACGAGGGCGAGGGAGAGAAATCCAAGTGTGATCGAACGGAGAAACGCGTGGCGCATGAAGTGAGCTCCTTATAAACCTTTACAGGCAAAATTCTGGGCCGATAATGCGAAACATCTATTGGTTTTGTCAAACCCCTTTGCGGACGCATCCACTAGAAGTATCGTCGAGCAACATGGATCTTAGATAAATCTGGCACGAATTGGAATAGAGCTATGAAAGAATCTTTCAAATCTCCAGCGCAACTCCGAGCCCTTCGCCCGCGTCCGAAATCCACTGTAATCCCTCAGCCACGCGTTCATGATGCCTACAAATTACGCATGCTATTTTATTGCATTTTAAAGCGCTCCTGCCAGGCAATTTTGCCCACCTTCAACTCCGCCTACACCGGGAATTTTCACTTCATGAAATTCAATTTTCGCAGCCTTTGTTGTCTCCGCTTTTTAACGTTCGCCGCGTTGGTTTTCAGCCCGCTTATGTTGACGCCAAAAGCGCATGCGACCGACCCAGCAATTGACTGGGCTGTGCTCGAAACAACTCATTTTAAGCTGATTTATGACTCAAGGCATTACCCGATTGCAAGCGCCTATGCGCGTTCAGCTGAAGAAGCTTTCGTCGCCGCAGCACCTACTTTTGGCGAGTGGCCCAAAAAAACTACGATTGTGCTGAATGAATTCACGGACGACGCCAACGGCAATGCGACGACGATCCCCTATCCAATCATTCAAGTTTATCCAGTTCTGCCGGGCTCAACTGATTCGATTTCCGACTACGGCACTTGGGGCACCGAACTTCTTACTCACGAGTACACTCATATTTTAACCTTCGAGCCGGCGCATGGAGTGATGGGCGCGCTGTCGTATGTTTTTGGAAATATCACGAAACCCAACAGCTATCTCCCGACGTGGTACCTCGAGGGGCTCGCCGTGGAAATGGAAACACGCCATTCGAAATGGGGGCGCTTGCGGAGCGCCAATTATCTTTCGTCTCCGCGCGCGATGGTTGAAGACGGGCTTCTCGACAAAGAGTCAATTGGCCGTATCAACGAAACTTCGATTCCAGGCTGGCCGGGGGGTGATCGCCCTTACTTATTTGGCGCACTCATGTGGAATGAGATGGTCAACAAAAATGGCGAGGAAGTGATCGGGCAGCTCAATCAAGACTACTCTCGCCGCGTGCCATTTTTTATCAATGGTCCTGCTAAAGAACACTTTCATAAATCGTACGCAGAAATACTCGGCGATGTATTTGCGAATCTCAAATTGAATGCACTGAAGCAGATCGACCTGATCCATGCAGCGGGCCCAGTTCCGCACGCGGAATTTACGCAAGAAGGAAAATTCAGTTCGGCCCCGAGTGTTTCGCCAGATGGAAAGATGCTGGCGTGGGTTGAGACACTTAACGATGGATTTAGCGCGATCGAACTCGCCCCCCGCGAAGACCTCGGTAAATCCTTTTTGCTTTCGACACACAAGAATGTGATTTCAGGTATGACTTCGGCGAGTCGGTTGAGTTGGCTTAAAAATAGTCGAGCGTTTGTTTTTGACGGGATGAGAGAGTTCCATGCCTATCATCGTTATTATCAGTTTTCAGATCTCTACTTGTATGAAGTTGAAAAGGGCACAACTCGCCAGCTCACCGATGGTGCACGCGCTCGCGAGCCGGTAGTCTCACCTGACAGTAAATACATTGTGTTTGTGCAAAACACGGACCTCGGGACTCAACTCGCCGCCTATAACACTCGCTCTCACCAAATCGGGATCGTCTATCAGGAGAGTCCTCAAGTTCGCGTCTCGTTCCCGGAATTCTTGAGCCGTGACGAGCTCGCTTTCACGGAACGCACCGCCGACGGAATCGAAGTTTTAAAAAAACTCCATCTTCGCGTGAATGGTGATCGCCTCGAGGGAGATGGCTCCGCAACGGCGTTTCTTACGCAATTTAAGCCTGTGCATTTTCCACGCATGACAAAGCAGGGGCTATTGTTCACATCGGATAAATCAGGTGTCTCAAACGTATACTTAGCAAACACGGCACTCTCTGATGCTCGCGCAGTTACAAACGTCACCACTCGTGCCATCACGGCCGAGCTCGATGGCCCTACCGGCGAACTCATATTGAGTCGGCTCGGTGGCAAAGGGCCTAAACTCGTTTCAGTGACGAAAGAGAATTGGGAGAAGGCACCCAAAACTCCACCGCAAGTGGGCCCCATCGTCGACACCCAGTGGCCGCAATTTGAGACACCGTCAGTCGATGTGGATATTAAAAAAGAAGAGTACAACTCATTCGACTACTTGCTTCCTCACTACTGGGTCCCGTACGTGTGGCTCGTCCCAAGCGGCTCTTATTTTTCGGCATCGACCGGCTCAAACGATCCGGTCGGTCACCACGAATATGCGCTCACCGCCTCCTACGATACTCTCACTAAACATCCTAGCTTTAGTGGTCAGTACATCAATGCTGGTCTGAATTTCGCCACCCTCGATGTCATCGGAACTGATTTGTGGGAGTACATCTATACGGGTAACTATCCCCGCCACACCACATTCGGCACTGTGCAAGGGCTCTCGTATCTTCCATGGCTTTCGGATGCTTGGCACAGCGTTGTTGGCTGGCAGTATGCGCAGACGCAGGCGCTTGGAACTACAAATGTCATTCGAGGCGGTCCTCAAATCGGAATTCAATATTCCGACGTCACCAAATCGGGCTACCAAATTTCTCCAGAGAGCGGCGGTATTTTTTCTCTGCTCGAAACGTCGTACCTGCCGACTCTCGGAAACGCGTCATATTTGAAAACCGATATTTCGGGCACAGCCTATTTTTCAAAAACACTTCATTTGCCCAAACGGCATGTGTTCGCACTTTCTTCGACCGCGTCGCTTGCTGAAAATATGCCACGCGTCGGCTTGATTGGTACAACGACAGTTGGCGGAACCTACCAGACCAACGTCGTGGCTGCAGGATTGTTGATGCGCGGTTACCAATCAGGCGTGTTTATCGGGAAAAATTTGCTAACCACGACAGCCGAGTACCGCTTTCCAGTCTCAGACAATTACCGAGGACTCGGGAGCTTTCCTTACTTCTTGAGTCGCTGGAGTGCCGATGTCTTTGTCGACTCGTTCACCGAAGACGGTTTTGCGTACGACTCGGTTTCGAAGCAGTACACGCATCAACCATTTGGAAAATTCTACTTCGGTTCCGGCGGTGAAATGAAAGCGGATATGAATTTGCTCTTCCACGTGCCAGTCCAGTTTGTCTTCGGACTTTACTATGGCTTCGATAAAACCGCGAATCCAAATGGCCTCTTTCCCTTTCTGGGCGTGAACCTCTGAGGATTTGCGGAAGATGCCTCGACGTGAGTCCGCTTGACAAGAGTCTGCGAAATCGAAAGAATAATGATATGCCGCATCCAGAATGGGTCGGCTTTTGAGAAGATCAGAAGGAAGAAAAATGGATAAACTGAGCTGGATTAAGGAACTCGTGCGCGCCGAACAGAGAATGGAAGAATCCGGCGTTGTCGACTTCAGCTTTGGCTTTGATCCTCAACAGCTTTTGTTTACAGAGTCCATTGATTTCTTGGGCGCTCTTAAAACTTCTTTCGTCGAGTCCTCATCCTCTTTTAATCAGCTCAAAGGTTCAACTGTCGGTCGCATCAAGATCTACGGGATTTCGAACACGCACGCGGACTTTATGCTCTTCCGTAACGGTTTCAAACTTATCTTTGCATTGAAAGAACCCGGCGTGATCGGCATTCGTTTTCATTACGTGGGAGCCGGCTTTGCATCTGCTCCCGCGGCGAGCGACAACGGGGCGAAAGTTCC
>JAYVND010000040.1:0-2370 GCA_043758635.1 Bdellovibrionales bacterium | reverse complement strand
AAAAAGACAGTTCCAAAAAATTAGGGCGCTGCCCAGATAACGCTAGATAATTCCGCTTAACGCCAGATCACGTTAGAATGTCGCTCTAATCCGCCTGTAAACCTAAGTTTTTATCCGTGACGGGACCTCGTTTAGAAAGTTCCGTGAGCAGCCGGCTGTCTTCTCCGGAGAGTTTCGGCGCAAGTAAACTGCCAGAAAGCTTCCAGCGTAGTTTTTTTGCATGCGGGTAATCCGCCGAGATCCAGCCATCCAAATTTTGTTCATCATTCAGATGACCAATTGTCGCGAGTTTCAGTTGATTGTTCATCAAAGTTCCAGTGACCTTTTCCCAATCAATCCCGTGGTCCTTGGAAAACACGGCGCTCATCACCGGCTCGTGGACTTCGACCCATTGCTCTTCAAACTGATGAGTAAAAAAGAGAGGGTGAAGACTTTCAAAAAAGTCACTTTCACGATTGAGTGTTAAAAAGGGTGCTCTGAGCTGAATGCGAAAGGTATCACCATTAAATTTCGTCTGCACGCGCGCCATCTTCATCCTGAATTCTCGCCCGTCGAGTGATTCCAAAAACCAGTCACCCTGAACTTTTGCCAAGCGACCATCTAAGATCGTTGCTTCTCCTCGACCACGAGCCAAACCAATTTCACCATTAACCAAGATCCGCTGCACGCTTGGATCAAGACTGATGGCCTCGACATTGAGCCTTACGGTGGCCTTACGAAACTCTGAGTCGCCCTCAACATCAAGCTTCCCTTTGAAGCTGCCATTGGCCAATTCGACTGCGAGAATACTTGCCGACATATGCGACCCGTCTAGTTTCACATCGGTCGACATTTTTTTAACAGTCTGAATCGCCCGAAGTTTTTGATTTGAAAAGTGCAATGCGGCACCCTCAATGTCGCCCATAAACTCGATCTGTTTGGAATTTTTAAAATTAAAATTCCCCGTGAGTCGTCCGAACTCACTTGCGATACCGTCAGGTCCCTTCGCCTCGAAGGTGTCAAAAATTTTTCGCAGATCAAGATTTTTTACTTTCACCTGAAACGGTGACCACGTTCCGTTCGCCTCTCTCGTGGCCGATGCGACTTGCATATCAGCTCCGCTACCCACAATCGAACAACTTTCGAAATGAAGTGGCTCGTTTTCAAAAAGACCCTGAAATTGACCAGCAATCGAAACCGCACAATTGAGCCATAAGAATTTAGGCTTCAAGGTGCGCCGTATGATCCCAGCCTTTGTAAAAAGTGGCATCGTTGTCGAGAGCGGCAAATCTGATATGCTTGCTCTTGCATCAATTTTGATTCCAGAATTTTCGCTCGGCGAAAGTTGCGCCGTTGTTTCAATTGATCCCTCGCTAAGATCGGCCCGCATCTTCACATCAGCTCGGCTGGCATTTGCCTCGCCTTCAATTGTGACAGGGGGCAGGACCTCGCCGTAAGTCATCGCCGGTGGAACTTTAAGGTATGACCTCAAACTCACCGGCATTTTCTGCGAGCTTTCGCCAAGCAGCATTTCAAAATTTTCTAAGTAAACTTGCTTGCCACCATTTCGGCGTGTTTCGAATTTCACCTGCACTTTTCGAAAATTCACACCGCTCAATATATGCCGAAGTGACTCAATTTGCTGCTCGGTCCACCACGCGTGGGCCGGCACAAGCTCGGTCGCCACGTGCTTCGGATCGAATATGTCGGTCATCACCGAGGTGGGAGAGGTTGCAATAGCCTTCGTGTGAATTTCCGGGCCACATGGCTCTTTCAGCCGATCAAGATCGATCATCACATCTTCTGCTTGGATATTTCCGGCTTCAATATGGCCAGAAATTAGACGCCAAAATCGAAAAGGGATTTGGATCCGCGCCACGTGAACCGCCGAAGTCGAAGTCGCGCCAAGTGCCGGCTCAAGCTTTTCGCAAACCTGGTGTCGTGAAAATGAAACGTCACTCATTTCAATTGCGAGCTGCGGAATGAAGCTGTCAGCAAAACTGAGCGAGGCCACTTTGAACTGGATATCGAACTGCGCACTCTGGCGGTCGAGCACGGCGCGCACTCGCTCGGTGATTTCTTTTGGCGAGAAAAAAATCCGGAAACAGACGAAACAAACAAAGGCCAGACAGGCGATCAGATAGAAATTTCGCAGCCAAGGCGTTGCCTGTTGATTTGCTGGTCGCGTGGACTGACGCGTGGACTGACGCGTGGATTGGCGCGTCGCTTGCCGCGACGGCTGGCTCGCTGATCGGCGAGTGGACTGATTTTCTTTTGAGTCGTCGTTCGAATCGTTATCTGACATCAGCAAAGCCTCTCAAATCGAGGCTCAATGATCGCGTGATCGGGCCATGATTTCTAGTCATCATGGCCGCGGCGTGCTTTCTTAAA
>JAYVND010000039.1:0-2374 GCA_043758635.1 Bdellovibrionales bacterium | reverse complement strand
AACTCGCAACGGGATCTTGATGGTCGAAGGCGAAGCGAAATTCATCTCAGAAGCAGATGCATTGGCAGCTATGAAATTCGGTCACTCGTCGATGAAGTCATTCTTCGACATGCAAGATGAGCTTCGCGAAAAAATGGGAAGCCCGGCCAAACGCAAATTCACTCCGTTCAAAGTTACGGAGTCTTTCGAATCAGAAGCAGAAGCTTTCTTAAAATCAAAAATTAAAGCAGCTCTCTCGATCCGTGAAAAAGGCGAGCGTTACGCTGCAGTCGACGCGGCTAAAAAAGAAGCAGACGCAAAATTTGTGGCAACGGCCGCAGATGAAGCGACAAAAACTCTGCGCAAAAAAGAGCTCGGCATTGTTGTTGAAAATTTGAAGTACAACGCCGCTCGTTTCATGATCCTCGACGATAAAGTTCGAATCGATGGTCGTGACATGACAACTGTTCGTCCGATCGGTTGCGAAGTTGCAATCTTGCCACGCGCCCATGGTTCGGGTCTCTTCACACGTGGTGAAACTCAGGTTCTCGGCACCGTGACTCTCGGTACCGGTGACGACGAGCAAATGATTGATGCCCTTGGTGGAACGATTAAAAAGAATTTCATGCTCCATTACAATTTCCCACCATTCTCGGTCGGTGAAACAGGTCGAATGGGCGGACAAAGCCGTCGTGAGATCGGTCACGGTAATTTGGCTGAGCGCGCGTTGAAAGCGATTCTTCCAGATCACGAAAAATTTCCGTACACACTTCGCGTGGTGAGTGAAGTTCTTGAGTCGAACGGGTCGAGCTCAATGGGAACAGTTTGTTCGGGTGTATTGGCGCTGCTGGATGCCGGCGTTCCGATCAAAGGAAACGTTGCGGGAATCGCAATGGGATTGATCAAAGAAGGCGACCGAGTTGCCGTTTTGACGGACATCTTGGGTGATGAAGATCACTTGGGAGATATGGACTTTAAAGTTGCCGGAACTCGTGAGGGCATCACCGCTCTTCAGATGGACATTAAGATTGATTCGATTAGTTTTGAAGTCATGGAGCAAGCGTTAAAGCAAGCCCGCGACGGACGCGTCCACATCTTAGTAGAGATGGAAAAGGTCATGAGCAAAGCTCGTGGCGAGATTTCGCAGTTTGCACCTCGCATTGAAACGATCAAAATTAAAGCGGAAAAAGTTCGCGAAGTGATCGGTGCCGGCGGCAAAGTGATCAAAGGCATCATCGAAGAAACAGGCGTTAAGATCGACATCGAAGACGACGGAACGATTCATATCGCTTCGGCGGACCCTGAGATGACTAAAAAAGCGATCGCGATCATCAACGGAATTTGTGCAGAAGCCGAAGTCGGCCGCGTGTATAAAGGAAAAGTTGTTCGCATCATGGACTTCGGTGCATTCGTCGAAGTCTTCCCGGGTACGCAAGGTCTCTTGCATATTTCGGAGATTTCAAACGAGCGCGTTCGTCAGGTTTCGGATGTTTTGAAAGAAGGCGAAGAGATTGAAGTGAAGGTTCTCGAAGTAGACCGCGCTGGACGTGTGAAACTTTCGCGCCGTGCCGTTCTGGAGCAAGGTCAGGCTTAATTTTTTAGGCACTGGCGGATTCGCATTCGGTCCTCTTCAAGTGATAGTCCGAGTGAGTGAATTGCGAAAAAGGTCTGCACGGGGTGCAGGCCTTTTTTTTTGAACGCGGCACTTCAACTCTATGAATTGCCGCCCACCCAGGCCACTATGTGCGTGAACTATGTGCCGCCAATTGGCATGTCGAATGTGCTGATTTCAATCAATCGGTATGTCAGTGCCGACTTACATGGATGACGATGATTAAAAAAGCGAAGACGAGCACAGGTGCAAAAACGAAGTCGAAAACGAAGCCGAAAACGAAGTCGAACGTGAATACAAAATCGAAAACGAAAACGAAAACGAAATCGAACATGAGAACAGAGTCGAAGTCGAAAATGAAAACTAAGTCGATAGTGAAAGATAAATCGGAAGCTGTGTTGAAGCTCAGCGCGAAGGCAAAGGCGAAAGCCGTGGGTTCGATGAGCAAGATGGCAAAACTTGCCGATATTTCATCAGGCGTTGAGTACCGTAAAACAGTTCTTCCAAATGGTTTGCGCGTTCTGACTGAGAAGCAGCCGGGCGGTCGCGCAGTTTCGTGCGGTATGTGGATCACGAAAGGCACGAGAGATGAGCGTCCACACGAAGCGGGCATGGCGCATTTTGTGGAACATATGGTCTTTAAGCGCACGGAGAAGCGCTCGGCGTATCAGATTGCGCGCGATATGGAGGCCGTCGGTGGGGAATTAAATGCGTACACCTCACGTGAGTCGACTTGTTTCGTCACTCACTCTCTTACCGAAGACCTTGCACTTTCACTTGATG
>JAYVND010000038.1:0-2375 GCA_043758635.1 Bdellovibrionales bacterium | reverse complement strand
TACTGCGAAAGTTACGGTTGCGTTGGAACTTCTTGCCTTCAACTCTTAGCAACCCAACGTCTAAGAGTTTCGCCAACAATCGCGCTTCTTCCTCTTGCGAAATTCCCAATTGGCAGGCGATGAAGCCCTTTTCATGCCGGGTAAGATCTCGATATTGCTTAAGCTCAATGATTAAGAATATCGCAGAAGTCAGAGGCTCAGAATAAACCAATTCGAGTTGCTTTTTACGTTTTAAAAAAGCGCCGGCGAGGCTTTCGACTTTGTCGATAGTAACGAGTAAATTGACGAAATCTAACAATAAATCCCGGCGATGAAGGTAATCTAGCACCCAATCCAAAGTAGGTTCTGAAGATCCTTTCATCCATTTCATAAGCACGAAGCGAGAAAGGCCAAGAGAGCGGCTCACTCTGGCAACATTTCGATCTCCGAACAAGAATTTGAGTAAACTATCAGACCGCAGAGGATCCCCAGAATATTTAAGAGTCGATTTGAGGACGGCACTCAAATCGATCTTGCAGGCTTCACACAAGCGAGCGAATTCGCTCCATGGCAGCTGCGTATGGCCGCTCTCCCAACGGTAAACCTGGTTGTAACTATAGCCCATCAGGCGACTTACCGCATTTTGCGAGAGTCGACCGCGAATAGCTTTAAGCATGTCTATGCGTACAGTTTCCATCTGATCCATCAGTGTACATATTTAGCACACTTACATCTAGTTTTCGGGCATGGAAAGTGGTGAATAAGTGAAATTTCTATGTTGCGAAGCGGCATATACGTGTATGTTTCGGCTTCTGTAATTCCACAGACCCAAGAAGCAAGGACTCAAAATGAAAAATCTTTTCTTTATCGCCTTCACAACAATCTTATTATCTTCCAGCGTACAGGCGGCGACTTTTGATACGGCAATCAAATCATTTTTAGCTCAACACCCCAGCGACAAAGATAGTGCGACGGTCGCATCAATTGTCGTTGCGAATGCGAACGTTGGTGAGTTTGCTGCGGCCGGAATGAACGCCAAGCGAGCTCCGGGAAACGGTACGCCTTATTTTTACGTAAACTTGACGTCGTCCCAGATCCGGTACCTCGCTGCGCAACCGACCGTCATCGCAATCACCCAAAAAGGTGATTTCGACATCGTCCAGTAATTCAAGTCTGAACGGCCTTAAGTCATGATAGGTCGACCATCATCGCCAGGATTATAGGCTCGATGTCGTGTGCCTTTAAATCTGGCGTTGAAAAGCCACGTTCCTTAAAGTTAAAGAGAAGTAAACTGGATACGGCGAAACTTGTTCCTGCTGGCTGAGACTAGACGTGAAATTGTTCAAATGGTCGATCCAGATGGAAATGTGATCAGCTTAGAAGCGATATTATGAGGTATTGGACCACAGGACGGCCTTCGTCTGGCTTCCGAACACAGCTTTACTCTAATCTAACGATTTGGACACTGCCTCATTCTACTCTCTCGGCTTCCGGACCTTTCGAAAATCGAACAGCTTTGATGGAGGCTTGGCTTTCAAGAGGCGCCTTGCAGATCCGTGTGCATCATCCATGACTAGCCCATCTTCACTCAGTATTACTGGATATCGCAGATCGGCCGCAGTGATTTTTCCATGACGATCGAGAATTTTTCGAATCGTTGGTCCGTGCCGACCACTAAACCATCAATCTTTATCAAGGCCAGTGAACGAGCTTAAAAGAAAGTCAAAAGGCTGAAGATTGTCCGCAAGTTTCCAAAGTCTCTTTATTTACCAAACGCGATGCTTGCCTCCGCGAACCACGCTGTGGATATGTCCATCACTGATAACAAGCGCCATCACCTATCTCCCAATTCAGCGAACCCTAATCGATTCAGTTAATCGCCTCAAGATTTTTCACCATGTGAAAAGACCTGGTCCGACACCAGATTTTCAGCGCTAGGGCAGCCTGCCATTGAATTTATAAGACCAATAAGCCCAATCGACTTCTTGTAATGTGCGATCGTCCTCAGGAGGTGTATTATGATCCTTTGGCGCAGCGTCTGTTTCAGCAAAAAGCTGCTCGATAGTGAATTACAACCATTCGGAGCAAATACTGATTTGGGCCCGTTCCAGATCGCGAAGTGAGGGCGAAACAAGACACTACTTATTAGTTTAAACAACCGCTCAGCCGCAATTCAAAATACCTGCCCGTATCGGCTTGGTAAATAATTTGGGCGCCTTAAGAAGAGACGCCTCATACTTTCTGCATAATGAGCAAAGCTTATCGCAAGCCACTTAACCTATTTTTGATTCAGCGGCTCATTGTTGACTCACAAATTGTTCCATACGGAATTTAGCGAGATAATCTAACACTTGAGTCGCCGAGTCTCGATTGAATAAACCTGGTTACTACTATGC
>JAYVND010000037.1:0-2381 GCA_043758635.1 Bdellovibrionales bacterium | reverse complement strand
ACGCAAGTTCATCTCTAAAGCGTCTGTCCTCTTTGAGGCGTTTGAGAGCTCGTTTGCCTGCTTCGACATCGCCGACGTCAATTACAAGCGCGTTGAAGGAATCAACAATATATTCGTCAAAGCCTGTAACATTCGAAACTATGCAAGTCCCTCCGCATGCCATCATTTCGAGTGGCGGACCGAAAAAACCCTCGACAGATGAGATCTTTATCAAAATGTCGCAAGCCCTATAAATTGAAGGCATTTCGTCGAAAGGAACTGCGGAGAAGAAGCGGTCGTATCGCCAATCAGGCTCCGCGTGATTGTCGGAAGAAATGTACCAAACTTCGATATCACTAAACGTATTGGTTATTGCAAAGGCATCTGCAATCCGCTTGAATGGCACTTTTCCAGGACCTTCAATCAACACTCGAAATTTTGAAGATTTCGCAGCAATTGGTGCTACCCCGGGATGAAATAAAGTGTTCTTTATTCCATTCGGCGCGTAGGCAACATTAAGTCCAAATTCTGATTCCAGGGCACTTTTGATCCATCGTGCTTCTGTGATTATGCCGATTTCTTTGAATGAGTAAGTCGTCTCGACCCATCCTCGCATAATGGTGTTTTCGACTGAATAGAAACGCCGCTCGTCACTCTGCACGAAGTAGAAATGCTTAGATGCTGGCAGTTTTGGGAGCATGAAGAATGTTTCCCACCACGTTGCGATCGCAATATCAAAATGCGCATCGGGCGAGATCTCGTCAAGCTGCAGGAAGTTTAGGTTGAAGTCTCTAAAATAATCGAATTTTTTTGATTTATCAAAATTCCAGAAAATGACTGTGACATCATGCCCACGTTTGGCGAGAGCTTGCGCCTGTATATAGACTACGAATACGCCACCAGAAAGACCATTGCCAGGCAGGAGAAAGGCAATTTTTAGCTTATTTGTTCGCATTGAGACTTCCTCAGTTGGAAAGAATTAGTTTTCGGAGCCCCCTCAGTGCTTTTCGATAAAGCGCTTCGTTAGCCGTCCGCTGCAACTTTGCGTTCCGTTCTTCGAGCTCTAAAATATATTGGTTGCGTTCTTCGACGAGAGTATCCGCATTGTCAATGTGACTCTGGAATTGCTTAACGGTGAAGTGGTTGCATTCAATTTGAGACTGGCCTTCAAAGAGAAAAGACGTCTCAGAGAGCTTCTCAATTTTCTCTTTCGGTCCTGCGATGAAAATGTAGGATCCGTATTTGTCAAGCGAAGGGCTAAAATTTTTTAGTGACTCGTCTTGTTCGCCAAGTAAGGAAATGGATGTCGAGACCCTCTGCGATGCAATGTGCCACAGAGTCTTTTCAAAATGTGGTTCGATGAGTTGCTTAGCCATTTCGAAGTCGAAGCGGCCGATATGGTACGGGTTAGTTCCAAACAATTCTTCACATCGCTCTTCCATTTCGATTGTAGGAATTGATCCAATCAAAACCCCGTCGGGCTTCAGAAGTCGACGAATTTCGAGAATTAGGTCTGCCGCAGAAGGTACGTGCTCGATTGTTTCCAGAGATACAACCGTGTCAAACGAGTTCCCATCCAGGCGAGTGTCGCAAGCATTTAAAAGCTTAAATTGGGACTTCGATGATGCATAATTCGCTCGGGCGAAATCAATCGCGGACTCACTTATATCGACCCCGGTGTAACTTTCAACTTTCGAGTTGTTCGAAAGGATCATACTCCCGTAACCAGTTCCGCACGCCATATCGAGAAGTTGGCCATTAGCAAATAAGTTAGCCCAAAAATAGCGGTGTTGATGTTCTTCTAGCATTGGTTGCGGGGCATTTGTGGCAGTGATTCTTTCCATTCTACTTATTTACGTGATCGAGATAAACTTCTCAAGACTAAAAAGATCGTCCGCCGAAATGATAAGCTGCAGAATTCATGAGGAATTTTCTTTAAATTCTCATTCGTTCAACAGCTTTTAATTCGGAGCATCTGAGCGTGCGCGAAAATCTATTGATAGATGGTGCTCTCAAATTTGTTGATAGCGAGACAGCTTAGAACTGGAGTTTAAATTTTATTACCATAGGGATGCTTGATGTACCTGCGTCTTTTTCCGCAGAGCGATTTGTTATGACGACGATGACGAAAGCGATGAATATCAGATAGATCTCAAATATATTTCACCGGTGTAAAGCTTGCCTCTTCCCATATTCGACTCACCAGTCGGATAGATTTCGGGGTATCAAGCTAATCAAACCTACTCTTAAAATCTAAGCCAGCATGACTATTAATCTTGATCTTCCCCCGAAAAAACGGACACGTGACCGATTTCACGCATCGGAGCCAGCCAATTTCATGGAACGGAGCCACTCGATTTCATCAATCGGAGCCACCTAGTTTCATGGATCGGATCCACTTG
>JAYVND010000036.1:0-7532 GCA_043758635.1 Bdellovibrionales bacterium | reverse complement strand
CGGCTTACGTATTGTCATCTGATTCAAAGTTTCAAGAAGCTGTTCGCAAAGTCGACATGGTTATCTATACGGGCAATCGCATGGATGACACCGCTCGGATGGCTCACTATGTTTTGCCTTCGGGAACTTCGCTTGAAAACTGGGGCGACTTCGAATTGCAACAAGGCGTGTACAGCGTTCAGCAGCCTACGATCAGCCCGATGTACGACACTCGTAGCTTCGGCGATTCTTTGATCGCTTGGTCGGGCAAAGAAGCGAAAGCTTCGGCACGTTTGAAAAATTCGGCAACGTTTTATGACTACGTTCGTGACGTTTGGAAAGCAGAAGTTGCCCCACACGCTGTCGAAGCCAAGGGACGTCCGTTTGATGACTTCTGGCAAACGATGCTCCAAATGGGCGCAATCGTAACCAGCAATCGCGATCGTGCAGGTTCGACTCGCACAGTCGCTTCAGGTGCATTTTCGAAATTCTCGGATCGCAAGCCGGCAAGTGGTTACGAGCTCGCACTCTATCCGACCGTACAACTCGCTGACGGCCGTTACGGTAACGTCTCTTGGATGCAAGAGCTTCCAGATCCTGTCACAAAAATTGTTTGGGACAATTACGCATCAATCTCGATGGCGCTCGCACGCAAAGAGCATATCAAGCAAGGTGATTTGATTGAGCTCAAAGTTGGCGACAAAAAGATGATCGTGCCGGCGCATATACAGCCAGGCCTTCATGATGAAGTGATCGCATTGTCAGTCGGTTACGGTCAGCGCGGAATCGGGAAAGTCGGCGCCGACATCGGCGTCAACGCTTTCGAACTTGCTTCGTTCAACAATGGTGAATCGATCTTCGCAGGTCTTCCAGTGGCTATTCGCAAAACTGGCGACAATTATCGATTGGTGGGAACGCATGATCATCACTCGATGGAAGGGCGTCAGATTGTTGTCGAGACAACGAACAAGGCGTGGGGAAAAAATCCAGGCGCTGGCATCCATCGCCATAAGACATTCTCGATCTGGCCGAGTCATCAGTACACAAAACACAAATGGGCCATGTCGATTGACTTGAACTCATGCACCGGATGCTCGGCGTGTGTTGTGGCCTGCCAGTCGGAAAACAACGTCCCCACTGTGGGCAAACGCTACGTGATGGAAGGTCGTGAGATGCACTGGATTCGCATCGATCGGTATTTCAAGGGCGATCCGGAAGCTCCGGAAGCGGTTTTCATGCCGCTCACCTGTCAGCAATGCGAAACAGCTCCTTGCGAAACGGTTTGCCCAGTTTTGGCGACCGTTCACAACGACGAAGGTTTGAATGACATGGTTTACAACCGTTGCGTTGGAACTCGTTACTGCTCAAACAACTGCCCGTATAAAGTTCGTCGATTCAACTGGTTCAATTATTCAAAACGTGAAGCTCCTTTGCACATGGCTTTGAACCCAGATGTCACCGTTCGTTCACGTGGTGTGATGGAGAAGTGCACATTCTGTGTCCACCGAATTCGTCAGGCGACAAGCCCAAATCTTGGAACTAGTAAACCAGGTGCTTTGAAAGACGGATCAATCAAGACAGCATGTCAGGAATCTTGCCCGGCCAATGCTATCACGTTCGGTGATTTGAATGACTCAGCGAGCGAAGTTCACAAGCTATTTGAAAACAAGCGGTCTTACGCGTTGCTCGAAGACTTGAACACGCAACCGCGCGTTCGCTACATGAGCCGAGTTCGCAATGCGGATCGTGCCGAAGCGGTTGAAACGGGGATGCAAGAAGAGGGCGATGAGTCATCTCCAGCCGAAGGCAGAGAAGTGCCTAAGGGTGGAAATGAAACTCCGCAACCGGCCGTAGATAAGAGCGGCTGGAAAGAACAGAAAGTAGACCCTGCAACAAAGTCACAAGGTCACGGCGCAGGAAACGGAATGTTCAAAACGATTCAACACCAGGGTGAACAAGTATGAGTCAGGTTGCGCGCAAGCCCTTAATCCTGGGCAACAAAACTTATAAGGACATCTCAGACGACATCTGTGAGCCGACCGAACGACTCCCTTCCAAGGGATGGTTTGGGATGTTCTTCGCAGCAAATGCTGTCTTCTTGATGTACATCTGCACGATTGCAATCGTGATCGCCACAGGTATCGGTCTCCTCGGCGTGAACCATCCTATCGGATGGGGAACAATGATCGTCACGTTCGTCTTCTGGATTGGTATTGGTCACGCAGGGACTTTGATTTCTGCGGTGCTGTTCTTGTTCCGCCAAAAATGGAGAACATCGGTTGCGCGTTCAGCGGAAGCGATGACGGTCTTTGCGGTCATGACGGCAGGAATTTTCCCGCTGATTCATACGGGGCGTCCGTGGCTCGATTTCTGGTTGCTTCCTTATCCGAACCAGCGTGGGCCACTTTGGGTGAACTTTAGATCGCCACTCTTGTGGGACGTTTTCGCGGTTTCGACCTACGCAACGGTTTCGTCAGTTTTCTGGTTTATCGGTATGATTCCAGATCTCGCGGTCTTGCGCGACCGTTCAGCAACGCGCCTTCGCCGGACAATTTACGGCGTGGTTTCACTTGGCTGGCGCGGTTCAGCTCGTGATTGGTCGCAGTGGGAGATGATCACGCTTCTCTTGTCGGGTCTCGCAACTCCGCTTGTTTTGTCGGTTCACACGATCGTCTCGTTCGACTTCGCCGTTTCGATGCTTCCAGGGTGGCACACCACGATTTTCCCTCCGTACTTTGTTGCGGGAGCGATCTTCTCGGGTTTCGGAATGGTCGTAACGCTTCTCACGCTTGTGCGAATCGGCTTCCCGTCATTCAAGAACTACATCACGATCGATCACATGGAGGTTATGAACAAGATCATCATGACAACCGGAATGATGGTTGGATACGCATACGCATCCGAGTTCTTCATCGCTTGGTACTCGGGCAATCCATTCGAGCAGTACTGCTTCGTGAACCGTGCGTTCGGACCTTACTGGTGGGCATACTGGATCATGGTATCTTGTAACGTGATTTTCCCGCAGCTGTTTTGGTTTCAAAAGATCCGCCGTTCGATTCCAGCGATGTTCGTGATTTCGATTTTGGTGAATGTGGGTATGTGGTTCGAGCGTTTCGTGATCACGGTGACATCGCTTCACCGCGATTTTCTCCCTTCCAACTGGGGGATGTACGCTTGGTCTATTTACGACACCGGTATCCTGGTCGGCAGTTTCGGAATGTTCTTCACAATTTTCTTGCTCTATCTTCGCGTGATCCCGGCAATTTCGATTGCGGAGGTGAAGACGGTTCTTCATTACGGTAAAAAAGACGGAGGCCACCATGGCTAAGGGCGGCGTAGTTGGCATGTGGATGGACGACCACGAGTTGGTCGTAGCGGCAGCGAAAGTTCGCGAGGCCGGTTATAAAAAGTTTGATGCGATCACTCCGTTTCCAGTTCACGGGTTGGAGGAAGCGATCGGAATCAAGCGTTCGATGCTTCCTTGGGTCACTTTCTTTGCGGCATTGGTTGGACTCGCATCAGCAGTTGCACTTGAATACTGGACTTCGGCAGTGGATTGGCCTTTGAACGTTGGTGGTAAACCGTTTTTCTCAGGTCCCGCATTTGTTCCGATTATGTTTGAGCTGACGATTTTGTTTGCGGCACTCACCACCGTTGGTGCGATGTTTGTGCTCATGCGTTTGCCGAAGATCGATCCACCGATCATCGACCCGGATCTCACGAGCCACAAGTTCGCGATTTTCATTCCACAAGACGAAGCGGGCTACGATGCGTCTCGCGCGGAGCAGCTTCTCAAGGGACTCGGCGCTCTCGAAGTTCGTCGGATCACGGAGTATTGATGATGAAGAATAAATTTTCGATTCAAATTTTAAGTGCAGCTGCGGCCTTTGCAATCGCCACTGTCGCAGTTGTCGGATGCACATCAGGCAAATCGCCCGAGCGTCACTCTGGGCCAAATGTTGAGATCATCCAAGACATGATGGATCAACCTGCACTCAAAGCTCAAGATCATGAGCCGTATGATCTCAATAAGGGCTCTTCGCGCCTTCCGCCGGAGGGTTCGGTTCCTGTGGGTTACACGCCATACGCTTACCATAACAATCCTGAGGCAGCGATCAAGGCGTTGAAAAACCCGTACAACGGAAGCGCGAGCCCCGAGATTTTATCTCTTGGTCAGCGGAAGTTTGAAACGTACTGTGCTGTTTGCCATGGCTACCAAGGAAAAGGCGACGGGCCCGTATCGGTAAAGATGGCTTTGAAGCCGCCTCCATTGGTTTCGGATAAGATTGTCGGCTTCCCAGACGCGCACATCTTCCACATCATTACAGATGGACAAGGTGTGATGTCGAGCTACGCTTATCAGCTCGTCAATCCGAATGATCGCTGGGCAATTGTTCAATATGTTCGCAACCTGCAACGTCTTTCGAAGGCGAAGTAGGAGTGATCTCTGTGCCGCACCAGCGGCGGGGTCGCGAAACGATCGCTCTCTGAATTTCTTAGAGCGGTTCATTGATTAGAATAGAATTTGTTTACTCAGGCTCTTTTTTCAAGCGAGAGAGCACTCAGTTAAAGGAAGCACACCTCATGGCTCAACACTCTCACGGAGCAATTGCACAACCAGGCAAGTACGGCGCGAGCAATCGCACGAAGACGGCATACTCGGTTGCTATTTTTGCCGGACTCCTGCTCTTTGTACTTTCGGTATCGAAAGATCCAGCGCGCGCCTGGCACTCGTACCTCGCGAGCTATTTCTTTTTCACTTGCCTCGCAATTGGCGCGCTGTTTTTTACCGCCCTTCAGTTCACGGTGAAGGCTGGCTGGAGTGTGACGATTCGTCGTTTCATGGAAGCGATGACATCGTACCTTCCGATTGCAGCGGCATCGACGGTTGTCCTGCTTTTTGGAATTAAATATCTCTACATTTGGGCCGACAAAGATATTGTGGCTCACGATGCAATCCTAACGGGAAAAGCGGCTTACCTAAACGTGGGATTTTTTCTCGTGCGGTTGGCGTTATTCTTCGGAGTGTGGATTTTAATGCGTGGACTGATTGTCGGCAACTCTTTGAAACAAGACAAAGACGGCAACGAAATGCGCACGATTCAAAACACAAAGTACTCAGTTATCTTCTTACTGATTTTCGCAATCTCGTTCTCGCTTTTTTCGGTTGATACTTTGATGAGTCTTCAGCCGCATTGGTACTCGACTATGTGGGGCGTCTACTGCTTCTCGGGTATGTTCCAATCGACGCTCGCTTGCCTTACAATCATCACGTGCATGATGATTAAAAAAGGTCTCGTTCGCGGGCTTGTAAATGAAAATCATTTGCATGATTTGGGTAAGTTCTTGAAGGGTTTTACGGTCTTCATGGCTTATATTGGATTTTCGCAATTTCTTTTGATCTGGTATGCCAATCTTCCAGAAGAAACGATCTTCTACCTGGCACGCTCGACCGGCGGCTGGATGACGGCGTCACTTTCGCTCCTCGTTTTCAAGTTCATCGTGCCGTTTTTACTTCTTCTGCCTAAAGCAGCGAAGCGAAACCCGAACCACTTGATCATGGTTTCGTGCATTGTTCTGGTCATGCAGTACGTGGATATTCACTGGATGATTTACCCGAACCTCGACAGCGCCAATTATTTGATGGGCTGGCAAGAAGCAGGTCCATTCTTGATGCTAGGAGGACTTTTCCTCTACTCAGTCACAAATTTCTTATCGAAAAATAGCCTCGTGCCAATGCGCGATCCGCGCTTGGAAGAATCGATTCATCACGTTGTGACTTACTGATCAGATCGAGTTTCTAGAGAACGGAGCCCCTTCGGCTCCGTTTTTTTCCGCCTGACACGAGGATATCATCAGCATGTCGTCAAACGCCGTCGTTCACATCACCTTGCCTGACAATCGCGTGCTTGAATTTGACCACGAACCTTCGGCTCTCGAAGTCGCTGGAACCATTGGCGCTGGCCTCGCGAAAGCGACTCTCGGTGCAAAAATCAACGGCAAGTCTGAAGTGGTTGATCTTCGCGCGCCTTTAAAAGATGGCACTCATATCGAAATAGTTACAACCAAAAGTCCAGAAGCGAACGACGTGATCCGCCACTCCGCGGCCCACGTGCTGGCGCAAGCGGTGCAAGAGATTTGGCCTGAAGTGAAAGTCACGATCGGCCCCGTAATTGAAAACGGTTTTTACTACGATTTCGATTCTCCACACGCATTTACGCCAGACGATCTTATAAAGATCGAAAAGAAGATGAGCGAGATCGTTAAAAAGGATCTGCCGATTGTCCGTGAAGATTGGAACGGAACTCAAGCTGTCGCCACCTTCCTGAAGTTGGGCGAGGTTTACAAAAAAGAGATCATTGAAGATCTTCAAAAAAAGGGCGAAACCGTCTTCGGCGTTTATAAACAAGGTGAGTGGTTCGATCTTTGCCGTGGACCTCATGTGCAGAAGACCGGGCAAGTTAAAGCATTTAAAATCTTGAGTCTCGCTGGCGCTTATTGGCGCGGCGATGAAACTCGTCCACAGCTTCAGCGCATTTACGCAACTGCGTTTGGAGATAAAAAAGAGCTCGAAGAATATCTCACACGTCTCGAAGAAGCGAAAAAGCGTGATCACCGCAAAGTCGGAAAAGAGCTTGGACTTTTCATGTTCCACCCCTACGCACCGGGTTCGCCGTTTTTTACAGGCAAAGGGACGTCGGTTTATAATTCGCTCGTGAACTTCATTCGCGAGGAGTACAAAAAAACCGGTTATGAAGAAGTCATCACTCCGATGATCTACAACACCGAGCTTTTCAAAACTTCGGGTCATTATGCCAATTACCAAGAGAACATGTATTTTGCCGCGGTTCGCGTCGAAGGTGAAACGGAAGCTTCGATGAAGCCAATGAATTGCCCAGCGCATTGCTTGATGTTTGGTGCCGAAAAACACTCGTACCGAGAGCTTCCGGTTCGCTTGGCTGACTTCGGTCGTTTGCACCGCTTTGAGCGCTCAGGCGTGATCCACGGTTTGACCCGCGTCCGCACCTTCTGCCAAGACGACGCGCATATCTTCTGCACGCCGGAGCAAATGCATCCCGAAATCCGTGATTTCATGTCGATGGCTCGACGCGTGTACGGCGTTCTCGGCATGCCTAATTTTAAAACTCTCGTAGCCACGCGACCTGAAAAGCGCATGGGCTCAGATGAAGTCTGGGATCGAGCCGAAGGGGCGCTTCAAGAAGCCCTAAAGAATCTCGACATTCCTTTTGAAATCTCGCCCGGAGACGGCGCTTTTTATGGTCCAAAAGTTGAAATTCACTTTGTCGATGCAATCGGTCGTTCATGGCAGCTCGGCACGATTCAGGTGGATTTCAATCTACCCGAGAGCTTTAAACTTGAATATGTTGGCGAAGACAATACGGCTCATCGCCCAGTTATGCTCCACCGCGCCATACTCGGATCACTTGAGCGCTTCATTGGAATCTATATTGAGCACTGCGCAGGCCACTTCCCCACTTGGCTTGCACCCCTTCAGGTTGCGATCTTGAACGTGACAGACCGCCAGACGGCTT
>JAYVND010000035.1:0-7534 GCA_043758635.1 Bdellovibrionales bacterium | reverse complement strand
TTGATACAGGGCGATGCCAACAGCGTGCGACCCGGCGCCCGCCCGCTCTCATCGATGAGTCCATCGATTGTCGTGAAAGATGCCAAAACAGAATTGGCTGTCGGTGCGCCAGGCGGTCCACGCATTATCACCGGAGTTTTGCAGGTGATTTACCGAGTGTTGCAGCGTGGAGACGATGTCGACACCGCGATTCAAGCTCCGCGCGTTCATGACCAATACTTGCCTGATGTTTTGTATGTAGATTCGAAACGATTCGCGCCTGAAGTTCTGGCGAGTTTAAAATTACGGGGACATAAAATTGAGGAAGGCTCGACAGCAAAAGTCTACGCCATCCAACTGAGCCCCGATGGCCTGATGTCGGCGGCTTTTGATTCGCGTGGCGAAGGCGCCGCTGGCGGGGACTGAGCAGTTCAGTCCCCCGAAAGGACAGACCCACCCCCGATCGGACAGAGCAAAACCAAAAAAAAGACGCCCCAAAAGGCGTCTTTTTTCTTTGAATCTTACGTATCCTTAGCGGATCAGTGAGCTTCAGGACCAGGAGTTGAATCAGTGATTGGAGCAGCAGGCACTGCAGCAGATGCCGCTGCGCCATCAGCCGGAACTGCAGCAGAAGCAGCAGCTGGTGAAGCTTCAGTGCCTGGAGCTGGTGAAGCGCCTTCCATAGCCGCAGGAGTTGCAGCTGGAGCAGTTTCAGTAGTCGCTGGAGTTGTGTCAGCGTTGTTCGAGCATTTCGAGCAACCATTAAGAGCAAGTGCCGAGCCAAGTGCGAGAATTACGAAAGAAATACGGAACATGAGCCCGCCTCCTAAATAAAACAGTTTAAGATGTTCATGAGAACAATCTGTAATAACTGATATTTTGCAGCCTGGCTAAAAAAAAATTGAGGAACAAGGCCATTCTCGACGTTTCTAAAATATTCGAAACGCATTGCGACGCAAAAAATCTGCTGCGGCGTCCACTGCGGTCTCATGCCTCAAGTGTCAAAGCATTCTTCTTGAAAGGTTAAGTCGAGATGTCATTTATGAGTTTCGATAAAATTCAATCGGCTCTTCGGGAGCGGTGAGCTGCTCGATTGTCAAATCGAGTCGTTTTTGAAAGTTCTCTCGACGAATCGGACATTCTGCCACTTCACACTCACGGCAATAAGCTCGTCTGCACGGATCGACGTGCAAGCGAAGTTCACCGGAGTATGGATAATTTTTTACAACCGCTGCCTCAAACTCTTCCGTCTTCAGGTGAGCAATGGCTACGTTCCAAAATTCGGGAACGACTGCGTGCGCATCTATATGATGATAGCGACCCGACCGGATCACTCGACAACGGTGCACCTGAATTATTCCCGGAGGTCGCGCGGCGACGATATCAACGAGATGGCCGAGAATTTCTTGATCTTCTTCGTCCAAAAGTCCGCCGACAGAACTTCTCATAAGCTTCACGCCCGTCCAACCAAGGTAAAGCCCGACGAGTGCTGCAACAAGCGGGTCCAACCACTGAAAGCCGGTCACGTTGACCAAAACTAATCCAGTGACCACGCCCGCGCTCGTCCAAAAGTCTGAAAGCACATGGCGTCCACTGCCTTCGATAGCTGCCGAACCGTGTCTTTTACCGAGCCGAATCAGATACCAGCCAAGCCCCGCATTGCCAATACCCGCGGCGAAAAGAATCGCTGCTCCCCAGCCCAGCTCTTGTGCATGTGCGCCTCGAAACATCGAGCGAATCGATTCCACCAAAATCACCATCGATGCGGCAGTGATCAGACCGCCTTCGAAGGCAGCCGAAAAGAATTCGATTTTTCCGTGACCATACGGATGATCGCGATCGGCGGGTTTGTTTGCAAAAGCAATTCCCCAAATTGCCATCGCTGCGGCGAGCACGTTGACGATGGATTCGATCGCATCCGATAACACCGCCTGAGAATGCGTGACTTGGAAAGCCCAAAACTTTGCAGCAAGCAAAATCACGCTCACCACAAGTGACAGGTAAGAGGCGCGGCTCATCGCTCGATTGGCAACGTCGCTCAGCTCAGAATGAGAATTGATTTTGTATAGGCTCACGCCCCGAAAGTACAACGCCATAGCAAGACTTACGAGGTTTTTTTCACCATTCGTTCAAGGGTGTCATTCACGCAGACTTTGTTTTTGCCAGAACGCTTGGCCTCATACAATGCTTGGTCCGCATGGCGCACCAGATTCCGCGCATCGGTTTCGGCCATGCTCGGAGGGCAAATTGAAATCCCCATGCTCATGGTGAGTTGCATTTTGTCGCGGCCGTTATCGAACGTGTAATGCTCGATCGAATGCCGAAGTCGCTCAGCAAAGTGTTTCGCTCCATCGAGTGATGTTTCCGAAAGCGTTACTAAAAATTCATCTCCACCATAGCGCGCTCCAAAATCGACGGAGCGAATATTGGCGCGAATGATCTTCCCTACTTCCGAAAGCACGAAACTCCCAAAAAGATGATCATGGTTATCATTCACAGTTTTAAAGTTATCCATGTCCATCATGATCACACCGACGCTGCGACTGAAACGCTTGGCGCGCTTCATCTCAGTGTCAATCTTTTGGTAGATCGAACGCATGTTAAAGAGCCCTGTCAAATCGTCGATATCAACGAGCTCACGCAACTGCAAATTTGCCTGCGCCAATCGGTCATTTAAATCTTTAATGCGTAGCTGTGAACGAACGCGCGCCAGTAGCTCCAGCGGATCAAATGGCTTGCAAACGTAATCGTCCGCGCCCGCGTCAAGTCCCTCAACAACATCAGATGTATCACTCGAACCGCTCACAAAAATAACCGAGACATAGTTTTCACGCGCGCGCATGTGGCGAAGCGTATCGAGGCCACTGATACCCGACATGTTAATATCGAGAACGACGAGATCGGGCGCAAACTGTTTTAATTTTTCGAGCGCCTCTTCACCACTCGACGCTCGCTCCACGCGGTAGCCTTCGTGCTCAAGAGCGGAAGACACCAACGCGAGATTGTCGACGTCGTCATCCACAGCCAAAATCAATCGGCTCGTGGTTGTGGGATTCGCATGCGTTGCAAGTCTCAAATTACTCATACACCGTCCAGTCCCTTTAGGATAAACCGGCGCGAAGCCTTGCCAGAGACCAGTTCGAAGCTTTTCTTAAAGTCGCGGCTAAAGGCTTATAGGCTCTAAGCGCGCGAGCGATTGGGTGTGTCGCTACTTCGTCACAGAGCTATCGTGAATATGCGGGTCGGGGCGGCGCATTCTGGTGACACCTAGGGTGTGAGACGTTAAGCTTCGCCTTAAATCCGCGAACCGCAGTCGGCGCTTGAAAGGCGGCAATATGAATTACAACCATCTCGAGATCGATACCCGTTGGCAAAAAGCGTGGGATGAACAGCAGACCTTTAAGGCCGAACAAAAGTCTAGCAAGCCAAAATTCTACGCCCTCGATATGTTTCCCTACCCATCTGGCGCAGGACTGCACATTGGTCACATGGCGTCTTACACGCCGACCGATGTTCTTTCACGCTACAAGCGCGCGATGGGATTCAACGTTTTACACCCGATGGGCTACGATGCTTTTGGTTTACCGGCTGAGCAGTACGCGATTCAAACTGGCGTGCATCCGGCAATCACCACCGAAAAAGCAATCGAAAATTTCCGACGCCAGCTTCAGGCTTTTGGATTTAGCTTTGATTGGTCGCGCGAAATCTCGACGGCCTCTCCGAAATACTATAAATGGACTCAGTTTATTTTTGAGAAGCTTTTTGAACGCGGTCTGGCGTATCAAAAAGAAGTCCCCGTTAATTGGTGTCCAGCACTTCGCACGGTTCTGGCGAACGAAGAAGTCGTCGACGGCAAGAGTGAGCGAGGCGGGCACCCCGTTTTCCGCAAGCCTATGAAGCAGTGGATGCTCAAAATCACGGAGTACGCGGAGCGCCTGATCGATGATCTCGACAAGGTCGATTGGCCACAACGAACCAAAGATGCGCAACGCAACTGGATCGGAAAAAGCGAAGGCGCCAACGTTCGCTTCGCAATTGACGGCCATGCAAGCTCAGAGCTCGAAGTTTTCACAACCCGCCCTGACACATTGTTCGGTGTGACTTTCATGGTGGTTGCTCCCGAAAATCCATTGGTCGCGCAAATCACAACGGCCGCGCAAAAATCAGCGGTTGAAAAATACGTAGAGCAGGCTTCGCGCAAACTCGAGATGGACCGCAAAGCGGCGACCGAAAAAACCGGAGTCGCAACGGGTGCGCACGCGATTCATCCTTTGACCGGCAAACAAATTCCCATATGGACGGCTGACTACGTTTTGATGGATTACGGCACCGGCGCCATCATGGCGGTTCCGGGGCATGATCAACGAGATTTCGAATTCGCCCAGGCGTTTAAGCTTCCCGTCGTTCGCGTCTTGGAGAGTGATTCCGAATTGCCATTCGAGGGCGAAGGCCAACTCGTCAATTCAGAGTTCTTAAACGGACTTACGAAAACTGCGGCGACTTCGAAAATGCTCTCCCATCTTGAAGATAAAAAGCTTGGCACTCGGCGCGTCGAGTATAAGCTTCGCGACTGGCTATTCAGTCGGCAACGCTACTGGGGTGAGCCGTTCCCTATCGTGCACTTTCCGCGCGCCGGAATGAAAACTGTTCCAGTGAACGAGCTACCCGTTTTGTTGCCTGAAGTTGCCGAGTACGAGCCATCCGAAAAAGGTGAAGCACCACTTGCTCGCAATCAAGATTGGACTCGCTACATTAACACGGATGCCGCTGCGGGTGCGGGGGCCAGTGCTAGTAACGGTACCAGTAACAGCGCCGGGGACGGCGAAGTGGGAATGCGCGAGACCGACACGATGCCTGGTTCCGCGGGCTCGAGCTGGTACTTTTTGCGTTACACCGACCCGTTGAACGACACCGAGGCTTTCAACTTCGAAGCCCAAAAATATTGGATGCCGGTCGATCTCTATGTTGGCGGACCCGAGCACACCGTTGGACATTTGCTCTACGCACGTTTTTGGCAAAAAGTGATGTTTGATGTGGGCCTTGCATCGCACGAAGAGCCGTTCCAAAAGTTGGCTCACCAAGGAATGATCTTGGCGGCCGACGGCGAAAAGATGTCGAAGTCTCGCGGCAACACTGTGAATCCCGATGAAGTTCGCGAGCGATTCGGTGCCGACGCACTTCGCTGCTACATCTTGTTCCTCGGGCCGATGGATCGAGACAAGCCTTGGCAAGAAGCTGGCATGGATGGGACCAATCGCTTTTTGGACCGCGTTTGGCGCATCTGCGCAGATGACACCGGAAAACTGATTGCCGACGACACTGAGCCAGGCGCGGAGCTCGTGAAGCTTTTGCACAAAACGATCAAAAAAGTAGGCGAAGACATTGAGAACTTGAGTTTCAACACGGCCATTTCGGCCATGATGATTCTCTTGAACGAGGTCTATAAGTGCGGTGCTCGCCCTCGTCAGATCTTGATGCCACTTGTGCAGCTCCTTGCGCCATTCGCGCCTCACGTGAGTGAAGAGCTCTGGAATTTATTCGGCGGTGAGGGCCTCGTCGCCACAGCACCATGGCCCAAATTCGATTCGAATTTGACAGTCGATAACGTGGTCACTATAGGTGTGCAAGTTAACGGAAAATCTCGCGGGACGATTGAAATCTCTAAAGAGGCATCTGAAGAAGAAGCAGTGTCGGCTGCCCAAGCGGTCGACGCGATTCAGAAGGCCACCGGCGGAAAACCAATCGATAAGGTGATCTACAAAGCAGGTCGGATTTTGAATCTGATCGTGAAAGCTTAGAGAGAACTGCACGCTCGGTCATGTTTAGATTATCGCGATGGTTTTCGCGATTTTTTTTAAGGACGATGCCGACACTCGGTCGACGCGGGCCTGTTTAAATAACTTTCGGGGCGCCTCGTGCGCTCAGGGGTCAGTCAAATTGTCTTGGAGTACTGAGAATAGCAAAGAGCTTTACGGAATCAACAGCTGGGGTTCGACTTTCTTTGACGTGAATGAAAAGGGAAATATTCTCGTCACTCCGAATGGATCGAATGGTCCAACCGTAGATTTACTTGAGCTCACTCAAGATCTTCAAGACCGCGGCATTCGCGTGCCAATGTTGATTCGTTTTCCAGACATCACAAAAGCTCGGATCGAGCTTTTGTCGGGCTGCTTTCACCACGCGATCACAGATTATGGTTACAAGGGCAACTATCGCGGCGTTTACCCAATTAAGGTCAACCAGCAGCGCCACCTTGTCGAAGAGCTGATTAAATTTGGAGCGGCCACATCGCTTGGTCTCGAAGCTGGCTCAAAGCCAGAGCTTCTGATTGTTTTGGCGATGATGAACACGCCGAACGCCCTTATTATTTGCAACGGCTTCAAAGACGTTGAGTATATCGAAACCGCAATTCTTTCGAAGAAATTGGGACGCAATACAATCATCGTCGTCGATCGCATGTCAGAGCTACCGATGATCATCGAAGCGGCTAAGAAATTCAACACGCAACCAAAGATCGGCTTCCGCGCAAAACTTCATACCAAAGGCGCCGGGAAGTGGATTGATTCTTCGGGCGACCGCTCAAAGTTTGGCCTCACTCCGCTTGAAATTGTTGAGTGCGTGGATTTACTCAAGCGCGAGAACATGCTCGACTCGCTCGAGCTTCTTCACTTTCATATCGGCTCGCAGATCACATCAATTTCGTCAGTCAAAGGATCGCTCAAAGAAGGTACACGCTTTTACACAGAGCTTTACGCGATGGGCGCTCGTCCTAAATATATCGACGTGGGCGGCGGCCTCGGCATCGATTACGACGGTTCTGGGAAATCTGATAGCTCCATCAATTACTCGGAGCAAGAGTACGCAAACGATGTCATCTCGATCATCCAAACAACCTGCGACGAGCGAGCAGTGCCACATCCTGATATCGTGACCGAATCGGGCCGCGCTTTGGTTGCGCATCACTCGGTATTGATCTTCAACGTGTTGGGCGTGAATGAGGTTCAGAAAAAAGAGCCCCGCCTGGTCCCGTCGAAAGACGATCACCGCGTGGTTCAAGAGCTCGCTTACATTTACGAGCAACTTAATGAAGTGAACATTCATGAATTTTATCACGATGTCGTTCACATCAAAGAAACAATCCTGCAGCTCTTTACGTTTGGCGTGATGAGCCTTGAGCAGCGCGCGAAGGCCGAGCATCTTTGCTGGGTCATCCTCACGAAAATGGAAAGCATTGGCAGCAAGAACGAAGAAGACGATGGCGACCTCAACGAGCAGCTCCGTGAGCAGCTCTCAGATACTTACTTCTGCAACTTTTCAGTTTTTCAGTCGATGCCCGATTCGTGGGCCGTTGGTCAGCTCTTCCCCGTTTTACCAATTCACCGGTTGAACGAAGAGCCAACTCGCCAAGCGATTTTAGTCGACATGACGTGCGACTCAGACGGAAAAATCGGCCAATTCATCCAACCCGACGGTCCCGGCAAAGAGCCGAAGACGGCGCTTGAAGTGCATGAATTGAACGACAAAGATCCTTACTTCATGGGCGTGTTTTTGGTCG
>JAYVND010000034.1:0-7543 GCA_043758635.1 Bdellovibrionales bacterium | reverse complement strand
TCGAGCTTCGAGGCATCAGTTTCAGAATCTGGCGCGCCCATATCCCCGGGCATTCCAGAATTTTCGCGAATTTGAAATTCAGGTCGGAAGTCGCTCGCCACGAACTCTTCAATTTGTTTTCCGTCAAAACTCAATTCAAACCCACGGTTGATCAAATTCAAAATGCTTTGGCCGCGTGGTGGCACTGATGATTCGGGAGCTTGAAATCTCTCGCTCACGATCGGCTGGTGAATCGCGCGTTGTGCGACCGCAGGATCGAGACGCTTGCGAAGCGCTAGATCTTCTCTGTCCGGATGAATGCGGTCGAAGTGAAAGTTTTCAAAATACTTGGTGCGCGCCCGGGTGAAACAACTGCCTGAAGTTTCAAACGCAAGGTCTGATACCAACGCATGAAAAATCATAACCACTGGTTTGGTGATGCCAGCTGTTTTCCATTCGCCCGACGGCAAATAAAGACTGATCTCGCGGCCTTCAATATCTTTTAAAATCTGCGAAACAAATCCTTCAATCAGCGTGATCACATTCTTAGAGCAAAGCCCCTCAAGAGTGCCGCTCTGATTTGGCCAGCCCTCGCCCTTAAGGAGCACATTGCCCAGACGAGTGAAGAGGATATCCATGAGGTCTTGCTGAGTTTTAACGATTGAGCCATCCGACAACGGGAGGCCTAAACCAAAACTTGCGGCTTCGAAAAAAATCATGGCAGCCATACCGAGATGGCGCAAAATTTTGGTGTCGCGCTCGCGCTTGAGACCTTTGCGCGAATGCGCAATTTGATTGATCGAAAGGCCCGTGGTGGCGGCAAGCCCGGCCTGCAAATTCAAAAGGAGATAAGACATCGACTGCGGAAAGCCGTGCGCCTCCCACTCATCAGCCCCGTTAGTTTTACAGTTACCTGCGATGTTACCTGTGGTGTTATCAGTCGCGTTATCAGTCGCGTTATCTGCCCCATTGCCTGCCCCATTGCCTGCCTCATGATCGGCCCGATTCTCGCCGTCGTTGACGGTGTCAATTTCAAAGCGGGTGAGAAATTTAAAGCTGCCGTCGCCTAGCAAATTCATCGAAGGCTTAACCTTCTCGGGATCCAAAGTCTGGGACATCGGGTGAATGCTCAAGTGCTTATGATCATTTTTCAGGAGATCGTTGACCTCTTGAATGCTCGCTTGAATATTTCCGTGACCCGAAAGGTGCAAAGAAATTCCGCCGGCTTCGTGGGGTTCGAGGGCAGCCGTCTCGACGTAGCTTGCACGGATGGCCGAACGAGTCGGCGTGCCCTTGCGTAAGAGCTGCTGGTCTGATTTCACACCTGACGGTGCGTTTCGCACGGCCAAGGCTTCAGCAAACGTAGCGGGACCTTTTTCGCCAGGCTTACGCACGGTGAGTCCAAGTTTGCCGTCCAAGATCAACTTCGCATTCACCTCTGCACCCGGTTCGGCGCTCAAGTTGTCGGAGTCGGCATCGGAGTCGGCGTCGTCATCGGTCGCCGCAAGTGTCGCGGAGTCTGCATCACCAGAGTCGTCCCCAGAATCACTGCCAGAATCACTTCCAGAATCGCTACCCGAATCACTACCCGAATCGTCGTCTGGCTCTTCTTCTTTGCTGTCTAAGAGATTTCGTTTTGGTAGCGCCTTCTGGATCTTAGTGGCACCGTCAGCCGTCTCCGATGGAGGTGGTGGCGGGCGAACAATGTGAGTTGAAAGACGATTCACTTGCTCTGAGAGCGTGTGAAAGGTCAATCGGCGACGTTCAACATCCACATGAAAGCCTTGGCTCAAGCCATCGAAACTTCCGAGGTCTTCGGTGTTGAGTTCAAGGTGCGCGCGGCCGTAGTAAACTCCCGAGTGAGCTTCGGGCAAAGCGGTCGAAAGGCGCCAGTGGTTCCATTTATCTTCGCGAAGTTCGACGTTCGAAAGCTTAAGGGCCGTGCGCGTGCGAAAAGCATTGTCATCGAGCGCGAAATAGAGACCGAACTCTTCGCCTTCTTGCTCGGCCGATCGCAGGGCACGAAGTCCCGAAAACAGCGCGCTGATGATCACTTGCTCGGCCGAACTTGCCCAAGTCGCGCGAGCGCGCTTGATGCCGAGGGAGTAATGGGCCTTTGCTAAAAGATCGTTTCTCACATTCACGTTGAGCGGCAAAAGATGGCGCGGCACCAAGCGCGAATGCTGATGATAAAGAACCTGGTGACCAGTTAAAACTTTTCCGTCACTGAATTGATACTGAAGAATTCGACCATACGCTTCGAGCTGATCCATGAGTTCGCCGTGGGCCGAAAGCGAAGTGTTAATGCCAGCTTGCGGAGTCACGATCGAGCGACGCGTGAAGGAAGAAATCGGTTGAACCGGTGCCGCAATGGGAGTCGAAAAGCTCTCTCTGTGAAACGCGAGCGGCACGTCGGCGATCCGCAAATGGGGGCTCACAAAATTGCGCTCAATCTCTCCCTCTTCGAGAGCGGGCGAAGCCATGATGGAGTCGGGGAGACGAAGTGACTCACTCAGAAGTGCGCCCGAAAAGCGCTTGGCTTGAGGAAGGCAGAAAATCAGTCCGCTCAATTTCACATCTGACACGCGGTAACCTCATCCATACGAATTACTTCAATGACGAAACAGAAACTATAGCACAGCTTGCGCGTGAGTCGAGGGCGGGATAGATATTCTTGCAACCCTGACAGGATTTCCAATCTGTTCGAACAATCCTAGGAGCTTCGATGGCCCAGCTGCACGAAATTAATGAAAACAAGCCAAAGAATACAATCCTCGTGGCAGTGCAGCTGCCTGGCGTCAGCGAAGATCAAGTGATTCAATCTCTCAGTGAGCTTTCGCGCTTGGTGACGACGCTCGGAAATAAAGTTGTCGGCCGACTTTCACAAAAGCGCTCCAGCGAACGCGGTGCGACTCTGCTTGGTGAGGGCAAAGCAAAGGTTTTGGTGAATTGGGTGCGCGGCGATGAGACGACGCAAAATTCAAGCGACGACTTTGATTCTGAGAACGAAGTTGAAGACACCGAGAGCGAAGAAGCCTTTGATTCAGGCGCGTTAACTGACGAAGTGGATCCGGAGCTTGCAAAAGCTTTGGGCTACGATCAGAAATGGAATCTCGGGATTGCTCAAGCAACAGGCAAAAATGGAAAGTCGAAATTTGTGACAACCGCGGCCCAGGGAAATGCCCAGGGAAATGCAGAGGGAAATGCCCAGGGAAATGCCTCGCTTATTTCGACGGGCGAGAAGCCAGAGGGTAAAATTCCCGATCAGGCGCCCAAAGGCTCGATCGACATGAAGCCAGAGGCGGGAGTTGAAATCGAGATTGTTGTTTTCGATTGCGAGCTTTCGCCTTCGCAGATCCGCAATCTCGAAAAAATGCTGGATTGTCAGGTCATGGACCGCACCGGCGTCATTATCGAAATTTTTTCGCGTCATGCGCGCACTCGTGCCGCTCGACTTCAAGTGGAGATTGCGCGTCTCACTTACCTTGCACCGCGTTTGCGGGAAACGCTCGGCAACGAAGATCGCGGCGGCGGTGGAGTCGGGGCCAAAGGTGCCGGCGAAAGCGACGTCGAGCTGGATCGTCGTAAGATTCGCGATCGCATAAAAGAGTTGCGCAATGAATTCACCTCGATCGAGAAAGAACATGAGACGCGTCGCAACCGCCGTCAGCAGGTTCAATGCGTCGCACTGGTGGGTTACACAAACGCCGGTAAGTCTTCGATGATGCGCGCATTAACGGGGAGTGATGTGCTCGTGGCCGATCGACTCTTCGCGACTCTTGACACCACGGTTCGACCTATCGATCCTCCAGCGGTGCCCACGATTTTGATCTCCGACACGGTCGGTTTCATTAAAAAACTTCCGCATGACTTGGTCGCAAGTTTTAAATCGACGCTCGACGAGGCATTAAATGCGTCGCTTCTTTTGTTTGTGGTCGATTGCTCAGACTCAAGCTTCCGCGAACAACTTGAAGTGACTCAAAAAGTTTTGACGGAAGTCGGTGTGGCAGACACGCCGTCGAAATTGGTTCTCAATAAGATCGACAAACTGAGCGAGGCCGAGCGCGATCATTTACGCATGGAGTATTCAGATGCGTGGATTGTTTCGGCGAAATCAAAAGACGATGTTTCGTTTTTGCGTGATCAGATCATTCGCTTCTTTGAAGGCGACATGATCGAGACCGAGCTTTTTGTTCCCTACCAAGTGCAAGGTGCGATTGGTGAGATCCGCTCTCGCATGCGAGTCCTGGATGAGAGCTATGACGGCGATGGCGTGAAGCTCTCGGTTCGTACGACCGAAGCTGAGCTCGCTCGGGTGAAGGCACGTTTCTCAATCTGATATCAATTTGGGAGTGATCCCTATCGGAAACAAAAAAAGCCACCCCCTAAGAGGGAGTGGCTTTTTTTCATCGCTCTGATCTAAATGTTTCCCGATAATTTCCCGGTCATACTCCATTCATTTATCGGTAACTTATTAGTGGAAATTCTTAGTAGAAAATTCCATTGCGGATTGTCGCGCTGAGGCCATCCGTTTTCTTTGTCGACTTGGCGTCATCGGTTGGCTTGAACCAGCAGAGTGGGCGCCAGCCGAATTGATCTTGGCCTTGCACGCAGGAGCCTTGTTTGTAATCGGTGTTGCTGTTTGCAACGCTCACGTCAACATGGCAAGTCGCGCCGTTGAAATAAGTGTCCATACGGCACTGAGTGGCTGGATGCGAATCATCCATTCTTTTTACGACTTTCGAATCCGGAGTTGCGAAGTCCGAAGCTTTCGCATCGCCGCTCAAATCTTGAAAGAGCGCCGAAACTGACTGAGTTGACATCGAAGTGCGCATGCAAATGTTTTGCTGAGCAACATCGGTGAATTGCGATGTGCAACGGTCTTTAACAAGCGGATCAATCGTCGCAGCGGCAACAATTGTCGCGTTGTCATCTTCTGCAAAGTAACGGCGCAAGCATTTCAAAGTTGCGAAGTAATCTGCTCCACCCTCATTCGTCGCCCAGTCCGAACCGAACCATCCTTGAATTTTTGGTGCTCCACCGAGGTGATGACCAAGCTCATGGCAGGCAACGAGAGCCATACCTTCGATCGTTGTTGCTTTATGACGAGCAAGACCGCCGTACATATTGAGAACCCAAGAAGTCCCGAATTCTTGCGCGCTCGCGTTCACGGTCGCATCAGTCCAAAGACGATTGATCTTCAAAACGCCGCCAAGACTTGCGACGTCGGGCGTGTAGATCTTCTCGACGCGGTCCATGACATCATTGAATTGTTGTTCAGTGATTCCAGTGGCGGGAGTCTGTGCATCCCACTTGTGCATCGCGCCAGTTTTACCTACTGGGATTTGCATTGTGTTTTGCGGCAAGAATCCATCGCAAAGCTCTGTTCCGTGAGTTGCTGCGAAGCCAAGTCCTGCTGCTGCGACTAGCACTGCAGAAGCGATCATCTTTGATACGCTCATCATATTAGGTCCCCCGTAAATTAACTTACATTTTTAATCGAGCGCCAAAATCATTTCGGCATTCTCGAGTACTGTTACCTTAAGTCTAGGTGCGAGAGAGAGCGTATCAAGTGGTTCCATTTTGGGAATCGAGAAGTTCCAGTTTGGGTCCAAACTAGTCAAAAGTCCAAACGCGATGCGATATTTGGCGCGTAGTAGTAGCTCCGTCGTATAGACGATTTCCCGCCCATCGAGTGCACGTATAGAAATCTAGAACTAGAATGGCACCGCGACAAATTCGGTAAAGTTTTAATAAATTAAAATAGTTTAATCTACGCTCTGCAAGGCCATGCAAAAGCTGGTTTAGACTCGTGTGCGAGACCGTTTGCTGCCTATTTTTTTAGCGACATTTTTGCGATTGCTGACAGAAGTGACAGGGATTCGCTTGCCCGAAGTTCGCGGAGAGGATCTCGCTCGGGTCTTTGCCGCGCCCGCACGGTCTGCGTTAAGAAACCCTGCGCAGATCTCGCAAGTCGATCCGTCGCAGCCGCGCGCGGTGCAGTGTTCGCGTCCATAAAAAATTATTTGTAAATGAAGTTTGTTCCACTTTTCGATTGGAAAAAGCGCTTTCAAATCTTTTTCGGTCTGCTTTACATTTTTTCCACTGGTGAGTTTCCAGCGAGTCGCAAGGCGATGAATATGTGTGTCGACGGGGAAGGACGGGATTCCAAATGCCTGCGCCATCACCACTTGCGCCGTCTTATGACCAACGGCGGGAAGCTCCTCCAAGGCATCAAGGTCGGCTGGCACCTGGCCCCCGTGCTTCTCGATAAGAATCATGGATAAACCAGCAATGCCTTTTGATTTCATCGGCGAGAGTCCGCAGGGCCGAATGATATCTTCAATCTCTTGGACTGTAAGTTTGACCATGTCGTGCGGATTGTCGGCTTTTGCAAAAAGTTGGGGCGTGATTAAATTCACGCGCTTGTCCGTGCACTGGGCCGAGAGGAGAACCGCAATCAACAGCGTATAGGCATCTTTATGATCTAATGGAATCGGTGTCTCCGGGTAGAGCTCTTCGAGACGAAGGATGATGTGCTCTGCTTTCTGAATTTCCTTCACCTTCACCCCAACCGACCATTTGCGATTGCCATTAAGTCATCGAACTTAAATTCAAGCCCGCAAGTTTTGCGAATCTTCTCAGAGATGATCAATTTGCCGGGGAGTCGTGACGGATCTTGTTCTTTAAACACCGGCGGTCTGAGCTGAATGGTCTGGGTCGCTGCCTGGTAGAATTCTTTCCGAGCCGGATGACTTCGGGCTGCTGCATTGTAGATCTCAATAGAATTTATGGAGTCGACACGTCTCAAAAGTTGCACAACACACTCGGCGAGATCGGCTTGATGCACTAGATTTACCGGAAGCTCCGGGTCAGCAACCCCGGTTTTTTCGGCCAGAAACCGACCTGGATGGCGGCCGAAGCCGATCTGGCCCGCGCTCCGAAGAATGCTGAGTCGTACGTTTCTTTTTTGGCAGCAATTTGTGAGCGCAACTTCGCCCGCTCGCATCAGGCGTGCCGAAGTGGTGGTGGGATCAGACTCTGTTGCTTCGTTGATCTCGCCGTTTGCATTTCCGTAAACTGATGTGGAGCTGACAAAAACAAGGTGGGCCTCCGTGTGCGGGCGCCAGCGTTCAAAGAGCTCTTCGAGTGCCGAGACGTAATGGTTTGCCTCATCCAATGGGCCGGGAGGAATGGTGATCACGAGATTCGGCGCAGCGAAGAGTCGTTTCAATGGAGCCGAATCATGATGAGCCACCGACGCTCCGTCGACGGGTGGGTCCAGCCGCAAGAGGGCGGCATCGACGCCGATAGATCTCAAGCCTGCAAGTTTTTGAGTGGACGTCGTCGAGCCAGCAACGCGAATGTCGAGTTGAATGAGGCGCTGAGCGACTGCAAAGCCAAGCCAGCCGCAACCAATGATCGCAACCTCTGGTGGGAGGCTCTGACCGCTTACAACGGGACTGTCGTGGCCAGAGTCGTGGCCAGAGTCGTGGCCAGAGTCGTGGCCAGAGTCGTGGCCAGAGTCGTGGCCAGAGTCGTGGCCAGAGTCGTGGCCAGAGTC
>JAYVND010000033.1:0-21882 GCA_043758635.1 Bdellovibrionales bacterium | reverse complement strand
CCTAGGGTCGCCACGCAAGCCCAGCAACTGGCCGGCAGCGAACCGAATTTTTAAATCAGCGTGACGCTCCATTGTGTAAAGAAGCTGCTGAGTGGATTCTTGATTCAGTTTTGCAAATTCATTTTGGTAGCCGTCAACTCGATTTGTTTGATAATTCTCGGATAAACCCATTGCTTGACGGCAACTCATTTTGTTCAAGTCCGAAATCGCGCGCGAATTATTAGATACTGATTTCATAAGTGTTCCCATCGTACGAAGCCGCTACAAATCCTTGCTCAGTTGCGCAAATAGATGAGACACCGCTTGCAGTGGGACGCATCGCTGGCAACCAGGCCTCACTTGTTCGATCGAAAATTAAAACCATCCCGTTGTAACTTCCGGTTGCGATGTATCGGCCAGTTGAGTGACTCGCAACACATTTAATCGAATGAGTGTGGGGCGAAGGGTAGGTTTCTGTGACCCCTGCAGTCGCATCCCAGATCCGAAGCGAGAGGTCTCGGCTGATACTCGCAAACAAATTTCCGTCGACATGGCAACATCCGTTGGCAATCTTCTGATGACCACTGCGGGCAACCCACTTGGTACTTGCAACGTCGTCGAAAATTTCATCGATCTTCATGCAAGCCGCTTCGCAATTAGCTGACACCGAAAAAAGAACTGAATCGTTGGCGGCCACACCCTTAACGGCGTTCATGTGCACGGAAACGGCTTTTACAAACTCCGGCGTTGCAGAGCCCCGGTCGGCAAATATTAGGATCTCGCCCGTGTAGGTCCCAATTGCGGCATAGGAAGTCCCGCGGTATGTAAAGCTAGCACCGCAGTTGAGTGGCGATGAGTGGGTGTGAATTACGCTTCCTGTCGATGCATCAAACACTTGGCCTGATTGACCACCCGTTAGAACTCTCTCGCCGCAAGAAAGTAAAAAATTGCACAAGCTGCCCACTCCTTGAACCAGCTGTCCATTTAAGCGAAGAATTCCGGCATCACCAATTGTGTACCGATCTTTTTCAGATGCCAGTACGGCGTTGACTCCAGGCGTGTCGTTCACCTGCTCTAAATTCCAAATATTTTTTGTGAGCGAATATGACGCATACGTAGTTCCAAACGTACCGAAGACCACTTCGTCTTCACCGAAGAGGGTGACGGCACGGGGCCAAATTTGGTTTGGCAGACTGAAGGCACTTTGTAGCATAAATTGGTTTGCTTGATTGAGTGTCCACACTTTGCAACTTCGGTCGTAGCTCACCGAAACTAAACGCTGTGAAGTTTCGTTCCAGACCAGACGTTTGATTCCCGCCTCATGACTTTCGATGTGTTGCAAACTCTCACCATTGGCAATTACGATTTGACCATTGTCATTGCCGGCAACGATCAGGCCAGATGCGGTTACAATCAATGAATCAGTTTCAACCCCGTCCAAATCGATCGTACTTAACAGCGTTCCGTCGATCGACCATTTGCGAATCGTGCCGTCATCGCTTGTCGAAATCAGCGATCCATCGCTTGCAAACGCAACACTTGAAACGTCGGCCTCGTGACCAATCATTTCGGCTAAAAGCTTTCCGTTCAAATCGAACACTCGCACCTTACGGTCACGACTTGCGGTTGCGATCAAGGTGGAGTCATCGTTGAAAACAGCCATTTCAACATCGTCGTCGTGGCCCGCACAAACGCCAGAAAGTTTCAAATCAGGCATGCGGTAAACACGCGCTGTGTGATCGGAGCTTGCGCTTAAAAGCCATTTTCCATCTTTGGAAAATGAGCAAGCGTTCACGAGGTGATCATGGAGTGCTCGAGCGACTGCTTTTCTTGTTTGAGCATTCCAAAGAATGAGTTGGTTGTCGTAACCGGCAGTCGCGATCCAGAGAGTTTCAAAGCTAGCAACGCCGCTAATGGGGGATTTGTGCTGGATCACGGTAAGACCTCGAGGGTGTGAGCTGTTTTAAGAAGCTTTGCGAGAAGATATTTTCGGTTGTACGGATTTTCGAATGTCGAAGTTGGAATGAGTTTGGTGACATTGATGCCACAACTCTGCAGTTGAAGCATTTTGTCGAGGTTGTTGCTGAGGAGCTGAACCTGAATTTTTCCTACGGCTTTTAGCATTGCAGCGGCACAATCATACTTACGGCTGTCGTTTTCAAACGAAAGTGCTTGATTGGCCTGGTAGGTATCCATTCCCTGCGCCTGAAGAGCGTAAGCCTCGAGCTTTGGGTAAAGCCCAATGCCTCGCCCCTCTTGACGCAGGTAAATGAGGATTCCATCTTGCTTCGAGAGAGTTTCTTTTGATTCGTCGAGCTGAGGTCCGCAGTCGCAGCGAGCAGACCCCAGGGCGTCGCCGGTTAGACACTCAGAGTGAATGCGGACGAGTGGCGTGGCTTGCTCGAACCATTTGCCAAAGCCAATGAGAAGATGTTCGCGCGCGTCGGGGAGATGATTGAAGCTCAGAATCTCCGCGTCTAAAAATGAAACTCGATCCGACGCCAGGAGTGGCACATTCACTCGAGATCTAACGCGCGTTCTTTCGGCATCAGCCGGATTTCCGCTCATCGATATCTTAAAATTTGAAATCTTGTTCATGCTCATTTTCTCCGCTGACAGTGTTCGACAGTCATGGAGAGGAGGAGCAAAAGTGGGACCAAGGTTCGGCAGCGGTCGTATCCCGCTTGATTGAGCTGAATCGCTTCTTGTCCGAAATTCAGGTTCTAATATTCGGATACCGGACGAAGCAGCTGCGGGAGTGAGCACACCAAGACAATGCTTGCGAGCGCGAGAGCGGTGCTCGATGCTCCATAGTGTTGCAGCCCATATCCGATGACGGGCGAGATAATAACGAAGATGAGTCTTGCCCCCATGCTAGCGCATGAGTTGCCCGTCGCGAGCAAGTTAACGGGCAGCACTTCGTTGTATCGTGCATTGAGCTGCCCACCGACAAGCGCTCGCAAAACTTCCATCGTCAGGCCGGCCACGAGTCCCAGCGGAACGCAGAATCGACCGAAGCCGAGCCCCATAAAAGCGATCACTGGGATCAATACCGAAAGCCCCTGCAACTTTCTTTTGCCAATCACGGACTCACTTCGACCCACAAGCATCGAGAGGCCAGCACCTAGGAGTCCGTGGAATGCGCTCAGAAATCCAAACCAAATGATAGGAACCGAAAATGACTGCCACATGATTTGCAAAATCGACATATGAATTTGCAAGATTGCGAGCAATCCGATTCGGTTGATTAAAATCGAGCGCAGCTCGTGATTGGACCCGAATAGCGCCCTTGCAAATGAGGAGAAATTTGGTTGTGCACGTTTTTTTAAGTGATCGGATGCTAGAGGCTCATGAAGAAAAAGTGCGAGTAGAAAAGAGAACCAAGCAAAAATACAATTTAAGATGAGCGGTAATTGAAATGAATGCCGTCCTAACACTCCGGCCAGAATAGCCGAGAGCGCGCCGCCGGCGAGTGCTATTGCGAGACGAGTCGCCAGGAGCCGTCTCATGGGTTGGGCCGCCGCTCCGCGCGCAAGATTCAAATGAGTGAGAAGTCCAATATCTGCGCCAGAAAGCAGACTATTGCCGAGGCCAATCAAAACAAATGCGGAAATAAATCCGAGATAAGACTGAAAATAAAGCAGAACTGTCCCACCCAACCCTTTTAAAAATCCTGCAAGGATGATGGCTTTTTTGCGGCTGAATCGATCGGCGAGATAACCGGTCGGAAGATCGAACAAGAGAAGCGTCAAGGAAAATACGGTGCTAATCGAGATGATCTGTTCTTGGTTCAGGCCCTTGGAGAAGTAGAACGGAACCATAATTGCCTGAATGACTAAAAAATTCCACGCGAACGCTAACAAAAATAACAAACGAATATTGTTTTTAATTTTTCGATCTGATGAAAGAGAAATCATGACGGTGCTTGTCCATCTTGCAAAAGTTCAATGCCGTATTGAGGAACAAGTGTAGCACGGGCAAGCTCGAGATTTGCTTGAGCTGCAATTAAATTTTCGCCAACAACAATGACGTAACCGTGGCGGCTGAGATTGCAGGTTGGTTTTTTAAGTCGCTGGCCAAGCAAAGCCCAAACATTGTGAGTGACCACATAAGGAAGAACTTTCAGAGCCTCGCGGCCTGAGAGTCGTTCGAGTACGCGACCACATTCAAACTCCAACATTCCGAGCAGGGAGACATGATTGCGAGTCGCAATCGGGTTGACGAGAAGGCCAAGCGCATTTTGTATGGAGAGATCGATGATCGAGAAACCAAGAGCGGCTTCCATCATGAATGGGATAATTCCTCCCTGGCGCAAATGACTCTCAATCAGGACCGCACGTCCACGGCTTAAAATAAATTCGGTGTGTGTAGGACCGTCCTGCACGCTTGCTATCTTCAGCAGTTCGCAGGTTGCAGCCGCTAAAAGCGCTTGGTCGTCGTTGCTAATTTGCGCTGGAAAAACACCTCCATTTTCGACAAAATGCGGAGGTAGAACGGGATACTTTTCGGTGATTCCCAAGATGTGGTGTTGACCTTGGCTCGTGATAGCTTCAACGCTGAATTGCGGCTCTTCAAAGTATTCTTCGACAAGGACTTCAAAAATTGGGATCTGGTTCCACTTTGCGATCACTCTCAATTCATCTGCACGAGTTACCACTAATTCGACATCTTTACTTGCAAACGAAACGCAAGGTTTGACGATGACGGGCCCTCTTCGATTGCGCAGAATCAGGTTGAGCGAATCAAATGTATTTGCGACTTGTGCGCTGATCTCAAGAGATGAGCCTTCCATAGCTCTGCGCATTCCGCTTTTATTTGCAAACAAATCGATCGTAGCTTGAGTGTTTTTTAGCTGGCCAAGTGCTTCGGCCACGTGAGCATAGACTTTGAAATACGGATCTCTCCCTGAGAAAAAAAGTATGAAGTCTTCCCCCAGTGATGCCCGATGGAGCCGCAGTGTCTCCATTAAAAATCGAGGAGCAGAAAAATCGCAACGAAGTGCGAGATCGGCGATTTCTTCTGATTCAGCTGCCAAGCCAGGATAGAATTTTTCTGAAATTTCATCGTCCCAGATTGTGACGACCATCGCGCCGAGAGCTCTCGCGGCTTTAACTTGGGTGGCAAGCGGTGCAATCATGACAAGAGTTTTCATTTTAATCCTGCCTTTGAAATAGGGCGTGGAGGTAAAAGCTGCGACCGTTTTGATGAGGAACTCTCTCTGAAAATCTCAGCCCAAAACCACTTTTTGAAACGAGGTCAATGAGCTGACCGATGTTCCAAACATGGGCGAATCGGCCATCCGCAAATCTTTTCGTCTCGCCTTTGTCTGATTCCGCAGCCGGCGTGTAAACACAGAGAGAGAAGTGACCATTATTTTTGAGAAGCTCACGCGTGCAATTTAAAAACGAGCTTAGATCTTCGGGTCGTTGATGATGAAAGCACCCGTTTTCGAAAATGAGGTCATACGTTTGTATCTGAGTTTCTGTGAGTTCTTGAAAGGCGATATCCAGAGACAAGAATTGATGGGGGTAGTTCGCCTTCAAAAGATTCCAGGCTGGATGTTTCACAAGATCAATCGCGGTGTATTTGCATCCAAGCTCAAGAAAAGCGGGCGCATCCAAGGCCGGGCCCGCGCCGATATCCAAAACGTTGATCCCAGATTTCGGCTTGATCCATTTGAGAATTCGGCCTGCATTGGAGCGAAGTGCGGCGTCCTGGCTCCAGACGTCCTTTCCCTTTTCGTACCGATTTTCAAATGTGGCTCTCATCTTATTGAGATAAGTGTCGGGCATCAAATCCTCCGTAAATTTTTTAGTCGGGCCGACACAAGAGCTTTGCAAGCTGAGTGCCTTGAAGGTGTAGCGTCTGCGCCATCGTGTGCCGGGTTCATCCAAACACTGTCGTAGAAACACTCCACGATCGGCGACAGTTGTCCGGATGCCCGGAACTCGGCGGTAACTCGGCGGGGGTTGATTCGACTCTTTGATGACTAGGCCACGGCGATTTACCGACATTTTCCGAAAAACTGGAGTTGGCCTCGTCGTTGCAATCCGGACCAAATCGACTCGCCCGTCGTTTGACCCATCTTTCCGGAGATCGAAGCTTATGAAACTCGACTGTTCTCAAAGATTAATAGCGCTCACAAATATCGGAAGAACGATAGGTCAGACGCCACTCGTTGAATTAAAGACTCCCCCGGGCTCTGCGCGGGTGTTCGCCAAACTTGAAATGCACAATCCATACGGGACCGTGAAAGATCGAGTTGCGTTCGCGATGATCTCAAAACTGTTACTAGATTCTCGAGGCGAAGTTCGACACGTTTTAGAATACACCGGCGGCAGCCTAGGTGTCGCTCTTTCGAAAATTTGCAAAGCTCTGGAATTGCCGCTGACTCTGGTAGTCGCAAAAGTTTCAGAGGCATTGGCAGAGTGCGAAACGCGGGGAGAATGCATCCTCAATCGAACAGATCCAGAAAAGGGATTTTGGAACGTGATCGAAACTGCGAAGGAGATTGCAAGTCAGAATCCTCAGATGCACTTTCTCTACCAACATGAAAACGATGCGAACTTGAAAGTTCATCTCGAAACCACTGGCCCAGAAATTCTAAATCAACTCGATAGTCTCGGAATTACGAGGTGCGATGCGTGGATTGCTGCGATCGGAACTGGAGGATCTTTGATCGGAGTGCACAACGCTTTTGCGCATCGTTACGGTGAAGTTGAAATGATCGCCGTGAGCCCGCGAGAATTACCGTATGGGAGTCAGTTCGTTCCAAATGGTTTACCGAAATTCGCAGGCTCTGGGGGACTCGGCTGCGGGAGGAAGCAATTTTTTGTGGAGCCGCTTGAGAAAAAAATTGTCCAGCATTTCACGTATTCGTATGATGAAAGCGTGGTTGGCGCCCACCAATTCGAACTTGAGCATGGATTTCAAATAGGCACGTCGAGCGCTGCGAATTGGATGGCGGCATTGTCGGTGGCCGCTCGCTGGGGCGGCGATGCCGTGGTCGTCACGGTATTCCCCAGCGCCTAGTCTTAGGATTAGCTTCGGGTGAGCCGGGCACGAAGCACATCAGCCGCAGCGTAAATCCTCGTTTTTTTCTCTGGCGCCATCTTCTCCAGTGTTCGCAAGGTCATGGAGAGGCGTGGGTTCTTCGCGAAAAAGTCCGGATGTCTGTCAACGAAGCCCCAATACAAGCCGTCGACTCCGTCGCACCAGTCGCCGGTCTTTAGCTTTCCCATTTTGCGATAGTAGTTCGAACCGCAGATGTAAGGCTTTGTCGCAAATATTCCGCCGTCGCTGAAAATTCCCATCCCGTAGACGTTCGGCCCCATCACCCAGTCAGAGGAATCGATAAACATCTCCATAAACCACCGATGGGCCTCGGCGGGCTCAATCTCTAGGAGCAGCATTAAGTTTCCGACGACCATCAAGCGCTCGATGTGATGGGCGTAGGCAAATTCATTCGCCTTTTTTATAACGTTGTCGAGCGGCGGTATTCCGGTGGCACCCGAATACCAGTGATCACTCAGCTTTTTATTGTGTTTCCAAAAATTAGTCGTCTCTTGTTTATCGCTGAAGTTTTGATACACTCCGCGTACAAATTCGCGCCAACCGATCACCTGGCGAATAAATCCTTCGATCGAGGCTATGTTGATCTTCAATTCTTTGCCAACCGCTAGGGCCCGGGTCACCACCTCCTGCGGCGTCAGGAGGCCGGTATTTAAATAAGGTGTGAGAGCAGAGTGAAACACGAACACAGAGCGTTCAGAGATTGCGTCTTCATAGGCGCCGAAGTCTGCGAAACGTTCTCTGAGAAATTGATCAAGCATCGCAATCGCATGCGGCCGATCGGTGGCAAACCAAATCTTCTCGACGGAGCCAGGATGGTCCGCAAATTTAATATCACAAAGCTTTTTTACGTCGAGAGTGTGCGAGCTTGCTTTTTTTGCACGAAGTTTCGGAGGATCGACATCGGCGGGAAGCGGCTTGCGATTTTGGTCGTCAAAGCTCCACTTTCCTCCCGTCGGTTCGCCGCTGGGTTCGATCAATACGTTCAATCGTTTTCGTTGTTGTTCATAAAAGGTGCGCATGAAAGGTTTGCCGCGACTTTTTGTCAGGTAACTTGAGAACTGCTCTCTAGAAGTTACGAACATCGGAGAGGGAAGAATCTCGGTTTCGATATTGGCGTCGCGAAAAATTTTAAGAAGTCTTTTTTCGAAAAACTTGTCTTCGATTTCGTAAATCAAAATCTTTTTAAATGAGTGAGTCGCAAGCCAACTGTTAAGCGCATCGTCGTAAGACTGGGAGGCATGGGTGTCGAGCGACTGATAATCCACCTGAAGGCCCAGTTTTCTTAATTCGTCTGCATGGCTGCGCATCGCCGACAAAAAAAACACAATTTTTAGTTTATGAAATTTGTAATACGTGCAGAGCTCATAATCTTCACGCATATACACCCGTTCAATTGAGCGGTCCGAAAGAAGATGAGAATCGAATAGTTGATTACCTAAAATGATGAGTCCGGTCTTCAAAAACCACGACCTTTCTTAGCGAAAATGCCCGAGCACTGGGCGGGGAGCGCCCAAGTCAGCACATTCATCCCAGGATGATTTGTTAATGAAAGTTGCCATCAGTCCGCCTTTGGCGTCACCCCTGCAATGAGTTTAAGAAAAAATATTTTTTGGTCAAATCGATACTTTTTTCGGAGGATTTCTTCCGGATATGTCTTCGGGGCACGGACATCTCTCGTAAACAACCTGAGGCAAAAAATCGGTCCGTCGCTGAGTGCGATTATCGATTGCGGGTATTTCGAAGTGGAGAGCTGAGTTTTCGCTTCAGGCATTTGCCGCTGACTCCGAAATTGTAGGATTCGGCTCCCAGATGGCCAAAATGGACCGAACCGAATCTACAGGAGCGCTTTTTAGGTTGCGGACCGCACCGGATTTGACCGCGGAGGCGGATTTCATCGCCGCTCCTCTATTATTAATTTTGAAATTAAATAAATATTACAGTTACTTAGACAATATTGTTTAAGGCTGGCAGTGCTTGTTTCAATTGTCGGTCAAAGTTACATGCTAGGACTCTTTCCGGAAAATCTGTGTTAGAAATGTAAATCCGAAATTTGGAGGCCGAATGCAGAGCAAGATTCTTGTAGTTGAAGACTCACCTGAGAGCTTAGAACTAGTGCGTAGAGCATTGGGCCGCGGCCTTCAACTGGACTGTGCTCGCACACTTGCGCAGGCAGTGCAGTTGATCAATCAGAACCTCTATGACCTAATTTTATTGGACGTAGTTCTTCCCGATGGAGACGGTTTCAATCTCTGCTCGCTCCTGCATGCTAAGAGCGATATGAAGACGCCGGTGATTTTTTTAACGGCCAAAAATAGCATCTCTGATAAAATTTTAGGTTTTCAAATTGGTGCCGAGGACTTTATTACGAAGCCCTTCGATCCAATTGAGCTCAAGGCGCGGGTTGAATCTCGCTTACGCAAGCGAGAGCGTGAAAAAGTTGAGTCGGATTATATTCGCGCTGGCGGACTTGAAATTAATAAGACTGCGCAAAGCGTGACTGCATTTGCTGACCAAAAAGAGACCAAATTTGATCTAACGCAAATTGAGTTCAAGCTTCTTGTCCTATTTGCACAGCGCCCAGGGGCTGTTATCTCGCGAGACGAAGCACTCGACATTGTCTGGGGAGCGAACACTCATGTCGATCATCGAAGTGTCGATACGCATATCGCAAAATTGCGAAAGAAGCTGGGTTCCTTCGCAACCCGCATCGAGTCGGTTCACGGAAGCGGTTACCGTTTTGTAAACGATACGGCCGATCAAGGCCTTTCGGTTATTTCGGCGGTTGGGCAATCGACCTCTGACAATATAAATTTAATTAATTTATACTGATCTTTCATTTAACACAATCTTACTGGTCAGTAAAATCGGTCAGTAAAATCGGTCAGTAAGATTGGCTGATAGTATTGCTCAGACTCATTTACCTATGCGGAACTGAGAAGGGGAACCGAGTCGGTCAGTGCGGCGGTTGCGATTAGTTGCGCGCCTTGGCGATCGGCTCCGCAGGTTTCCCTTTTTCCAAGATCCAAGTTCGGCAAGCATTGCCGCTTGTGTTCCTTTCTTTAAACAACGTGAGGTTTTTGTGATCAAAGGTAAACTTGATTTTGATCTGCGATGCTTTTAACTTCCTGATCTTACGATCGAAATTTTAAGTAATCGTATCCATTGGTGAGCCGTAAGGCAGAGTTGAAAACAGAGCGGTCGAATATTCAAAACCTCGTGCCCTCCCATTACTTCTGGTTTGTAGCCGCAGCTCACGCTGCGTTTTTTTTGACGTTGGATTGTCAAATGTTTGCACTTCCGATCTTAAGTGTAAAAGAGAGCAGGAGAAATGAAAAAAGTTAGAATTCTTGATCTTAAGCCCACCCAGTTTGCCGTAGGAATGCTCGAAGTCGATGAGAAGATCTCGATTGTCGGCGCTTACGGTAAGAAAGAGTTGAAGAAATTTTTAAATGAGAAGCCGGTCCCCGTGGTGGTTTCGCCAGAGGGTGATTACTACGTCGTTGATCACCATCATTTCTTATGCGTTTGCTATCACCTCGGGGTTGAAAAGGTGAAGATCACGGTTGTCGAAGATCTCTCTCAATCGACCATGACGTATGCTGAATTTTGGAAGTGGATGGAAAAGAATCGCAGCATGTATCCATTTTGCCAATTTGGCGAAGGTCCGCGAAAAGCGCTTTATTTGCCGAAGGATATCCGCGGGCTTGCTGATGATCCGTACCGGAGTCTCGCGTGGTTTGTCAGAAAATCTGGCGCATTTGAAAACAGTGACCGAAACTTCGCCGAATTCCAGTGGGCCAATTTCTTTCGAAAAAAAGGTTTGCTCGACAGTGGCGGCGCGCAAAGCATGAAAGAGGCGCTGGTCGAAGCTGTCAAACTTGCCCAGAGCCCCGCTGCTAAGAAGCTACCAGGGTTTGGTAAATTGAATCTCGAAGAGAAAGTTGAAGTTTTGCGCAAGGCTAAGAAAAAAGGCAAAGAAGTCGAGGCTTCGATCTAAGTTTGCGCGTCGGCGCAGCTTGTTTTAAACATCGCTCGCCATCGGTTTTAGAATAAGCGATATTTAGCGTCACACGGTGTGCGCGCCTAGTTTTCATTAAGTTCGTGTTCGTTGCCTGCATTTCTTCATCCTTGGAGTTTGAATGACCCCATCCAAAGTAGCTGCAGTTTCTCCTACCGGGGTACCCGGTCTCGATATCGTCCTTGGGGGTGGGCTTCCCCTCAATCGGCTCTATTTACTGCAAGGGAAGCCCGGGACGGGTAAAACAACCTTGGCGCTTCAGTATTTGCAAGAGGGCGTGCGACGAGGTGAGTCTGCACTTTACGTTACGTTTTCCGAAACCAAGGCCGAGCTCGAGATAGTAGCTGCATCACACGGGTGGGACCTTTCCAAAATCGCAATCCTGGATCTGTCAGTCATTAGCGAGGCCGTTGTTGCTCAGTCTCAGAATACGCTGTTTCATTCATCTGAAGTCGAGCTGGGTCATACCATCCGCCTGCTTGAAGAAGAGGTTAAACGCTCCAAACCGGTTAGAATCGTAATTGACTCGATGTCGGAGCTTCGTCTTTTGTCAGATTCGTCGTTTCGTTATCGCCGCCAGATCTTAATGATGAAAGAGTTTTTCCAATCGGTCGATTCGACCGTGGTTTTGCTGGACGATCTCACAACTGAGGCAGGTGACCTACACGTGCAGAGCATCGTTCATGGTGTGCTTTTGTTAGAAAAATTTCGGGCAGGTTATGGAGTTGAACGCCGAGAGTTTCACATCTCCAAACTTCGTGGTGTGGGTTTCAAGGGTGGCACACACGATTACACAATTCAAAAAGGTGGCATCGAAATTTATCCTCGGTTGGTGGCAGTTGATCATATTCACACCGAATATCTTCCCGAACTCATTTCGTCGAGCAATCCGCGGATTGACTCACTTCTCGGCGGAGGTCTCAATCGCGGTACAAGCAATCTCCTTATGGGGCCGGCAGGTACGGGGAAGTCAACTTTTGCCGTGAGATTCGCGACGGCGGCGGCGGCGACCGGCAAAAAAGTGTCAATTTATAATTTCGAAGAAGGTCTGGTCACGCTCCTTGCCCGAGCGGCAGCGATGAATATGGACATGCGCCCATACATCAAGAGCGGCCTGATCAACATTCGGAAGATTGACCCGGCAGAGCTGACTCCGGGCCAGTTCGCGGCGCTCGTGCGAGGCGAAGCTGCGGAAAAAGTTGATCTGGTTATCATCGACAGTCTCAATGGTTATATGCATGCCATGCCTGAAGCTCAATTCTTGATCTTACAGCTACATGAGTTGCTGGCATACTTAGGTGGTCAAGGAATCACCACTTTGCTTATTCTTGCGCAAGCCGGAATCATGGGCTCAATGCAAACGCCGCTAGATCTGACTTACCTGGCCGACACAGTGATCGTAACTCGATTCTTTGAGGCATTCGGAATGGTGAAGAAAGCAATTTCTGTTGTTAAAAAACGTTCGGGAACTCACGAAGAAACGCTACGCGAGTACATTCTTACGTCGTCGGGTGTGGAGCTTGGCCCGGTGCTCAATCAATTCTCGGGTATCTTAACCGGTGTTACTCAATTCATCGGTAAAGAAGAAACTATTCTCTAACTCATGACGACAGACCCTCTTTTCTCATACAGCGTTTCGGTTTACACCCCCTCGGCGAATGACGCCAGGGTGGCGTGCACGGTGCTGCAGCAAAATCGAATTGATGCCCTCATTTGCCGGAGCGTGACTGAGCTGGTGACGCAAGTTGAGACTGGCTGCGGAACCATTGTTCTATCCGAGGAAAGCCTCACGCGCGCTGCCTCAGCGGCTCTTAAAAATGCGTTGGATCAGCAGCCAGCTTGGTCCGACATTCCGGTCATACTTATTGTTGCTCGCAACAATGTGAATGCGATGAGCCTGTTTGGAAATTTAGGAAATATCTCGATTCTCGAGCGGCCGTTCTCACAGCTGACTTTGATCCGCGCAGTCGAAGTGGCACTTCGAGCTCGAGCGCGGCAGTATGAAGTCTGCGCATTGCTCAGTAAATTGCAAGCTGCAAAAGACGAGGCTGAAAAGGCGAATCTTGCGAAGTCACAGTTCATTGCGAACATGAGCCACGAGATTCGTACACCTATTGGCGCAATCATGGGCTTTATTGATATTGTGAGTGGTTCGCCAGCCTTGAGTGCCGAAGACGGAAACCATTTGCAAATCGCCGCTCGAAATTCAAAGCAGCTACTTGCGGTCGTCGACGACATTCTGGACCTCTCGAAAGTCGAAGCCGGGCATGTCTCAATTGAGCAGATTTCGTTCAATTTGGTGCAGCTCATACAAGACGTGTTTGCTTCAAAGGGTATCGCGGCCAGCGAAAAAGGACTTGAGCTCGGCTTGAACTTTAAACTTCCTTTTCCAAAGTTGATCATCTCCGATCCGGTTCGGGTTCGTCAGGTCTTGATGAACTTACTGTCGAATGCAATTAAGTTTACCCCGACGGGGTCGGTTCAGGTTGTCGCGAGTTACGTTGACGGCTCGGTCAAGATCAGTGTCGCTGACACAGGGATAGGCCTTTCAGCCGAGCAAGTTGGGCGCATCTTTAGGCCGTTTGGCCAGGCCGATCCATCGACCACTCGAAAGTACGGTGGCACGGGACTCGGTCTGTTTCTGTCTAAAAATCTTGCGGAGCTTCTCGGTGGTCAATTGCTTTTGACCGCGAGTGAGCTCGGTAAAGGTTCTGAATTTGAATTTACTTTTGTGATCGAAAAACCCTCGGCAAACTCGATGCTCGCGACTGTTCCAGTCGGAGGCCTAGAAATAGGCCGCAGTTCGGGACGAGAAGTTTCAGATGCGGAAAGCAAGCTCGGGTGCGAGTCGAATTCTACTTGTTGAAGATTCGCCCGATAATCAGAAACTAATTGGTATCTACCTGAAGGCCGCGGGATATCAGTTTGATATTGCAGACAACGGAAAAGCCGGTGTCGAAAAAGCCATGGCGAATCACTACGACGTCGTGCTGATGGATATTCAGATGCCCGTGATGGATGGACACGCCGCTGTTCGCATGATGCGTTCCAATGGGTACCAGGGGCCGATCATCGCGCTCACCGCTCACGCGATGACTGAAGAGAGAGCCAGAGCCAAAGTTTCGGGCTTTACGGATTATCTCACGAAGCCGCTTGAGCGCGAAAAGCTGCTTGCAAGCATCGGCAATTTGATCTCCCACAAACTGTAGTTACAAAAGGTCTTGCAGAGCGGTGCCATGTTCAATCACTTGAAACCTTTGGTGATGCCGTCAATCGATTGACGGGCGCATTTGAACCGACCCTCCGTGAAGCCGCGAGTCTTGGCATTTTTCAAGCGACCTTTTTCAAATACACGTTTTCGCCACAACCGAAATGCGGATTGGGAAAGCTCCGCTCGCATAAGCTTAACGACCTGGTTTGGCCCCACGCCAAATTGGAATTCGATAGATTCAAAAGCTGTGCGGTCTTCCCAACACATTCTGACAATCCGCTCGCGCTCTTCGGGAGTGAGTAAGGAAATAAGATCTTCTGCAATTTGCTTTTTCATCTTCATCCTTTATCGCATTCGTTTGAGACGCAGAGAAATCGCTCCGCTAAAGTTGCTATCGGTGATCAATTTGCCGCTAGCGAAAATTTCAATGTGCTGTTCGGCAAAAAGTAAGCGCGCGGCTTTTCGGATCTCTTCTCTTGACCGCATGACTGCCGCGTTAGCCTTCCGTGTCTGGTCATTAGCCCCGCCGTCAGCAAAGTGATCGCTAGAATGAGCAGCCCAGCGATGGGAGCAGAAATGGGCCCAGACATTTGCTAAAACGTCATCAGTCATCAGGGCTGAGATTCTCTGCTCACGAAGAGTTTTAAGGATAAATTCTTTAGCCTCCTCACAACCCTTCGTTCGTTTGCAAGCAGAGCTGCAATATTTAACGTCAGACCAATTCGCCGCCCACTTTTTGCGGTACTCCATCTCGCGTCCGCAGCTCAAGCAGATTTTTGATTCGTTTCTCATTTCACCTACAGTTGCACATCGGAGCAGCGGCTTATATTTCATTTTTGTCGTCATTTTCGTCGACGTCTCAAATCTTATCTCGCCTTTTTGGGCAAAAATGGGCGGACCACAGTGAACGCTTCATAACCAACGCGAGAGAGTGTTGAGATCCCCGGAAGGCGGATGAGAGACGCTGCGAATCGGTAGCGCGGAATTTGCTCCCAGATATACGAGAACGCATCGACACCACGGACGACTTTCCCCGATTCGGTTATGACGTGCAGGTGCTTTTGCACATCGGCATTTTGTAAACCAAAGGAGTTTGAATCAAACCCAGGTGCCGAGATATCTACGATGTCAAAAAGATCGGGCGCAATTCGTTTGTAATGGGAGACCTCGAGGTCGCAAACGACACAATTTCCATCGACCAGAATTTTTGAACGCATCTTTTCGCTCCTTTGTACCAACGCATGAATCATTCTCGCATGTTTAGCCGAATAGGTAGTTTTTTATGGACATCTCAAAATGCCATTCCAAATAAGCTGAACTTTGAGGAAAACGGCCTCTTGGGGTCGAAAAAGCCGCAAAGTGCTGAAAATGCGCCAAAAGACCTTTAGAAAATTCAAAAAAAATCTTTGGAATGGGCAGGTTGGCGAAAATACGCTACACCTTGCCGCCATGAAGAAAAATTTCAGCCTTACTTCGTCCGTCCATCGCTCCGACCGAGTGGTAGAATCCATTAAACATGACATCAACAAATACGTGGCTCGCGAACGCCGCAAAGTGCTTCCCGAGGGTGTCGATTACTGGGATTTTGATTGCCGATGCGGTGCCGATGCCGATTCGGCCACAATCCTTAAAGTGGCAGAATTCAGCCAAAACATCGATAAGACAGTTTTAACTGGCGCGGCGAGCGTTTATGTCGAAATTTTGGTGAAGCCCGGAGTAAGAACGCCGAGACCGATCACGACACCCGTCAGCGAGTGACAGTGACAGTGGCAGCGGCAACGTCAGTGTCAGCGACAATGTCAGCGGCAATGTCAGCGGCAATGTCAGCGACAATGTCAGTGCCAACGACGCTCGCGCTAAATTCGAAATCGATAATGGCTAAAAATTCTGAGCCCAAGGAGTCGAGATGCAATCACTAAAAATTGAAGCTTCGAAATTGATCAAGACCCACTTCCAAGAACTCTCGGAAATGAATGAAGAGTTGGGTGGGGTTTTCATTGCTCGTGTTGATGGCGCGGTCGCGGTTGTCGGAGCTCACGACTTTAAAAAGAAAATTATTTTTCAAACGGCCTTTGTCAGCGAGAGCGAAAATAAAGTTCTCGATGCGCAGATCGCGATTCAGGATCTGCTCGAAGAAGAGGGCATTGAGGCGATCTCGGAGCATGACTTCAATCTTGCAATCGGCGCCCACTGAGCTTAGCGTTTCGGCACTTGCATGTAGAGTGAACTATCGGTTGGAAACAAAATGAGTCAAACTGAAATACCTGGGCTTTGCGCAAGCCCTGATGCCGAAACTCAAAAGTACGTTTTGAATCACACAATGCTACGAGTGAAAAATCCGGAGCGCTCGCTTGATTTTTATTCGCGCGTATTGGGAATGAAGCTGCTCCGCAAAGTTGATTTTGCAGAATGGAAATTCTCGCTCTACTTTTTGGCCTATCTCCCGGATAGTAGTGAGTTGCCGTCAGGAGATGCGGAGCGTTCGGCATTTACCGCCCGGCGCGAGGGTGTTCTGGAGCTAACTCACAACTGGGGTACAGAAGAGCTCGCCGTGACTCCCTACCACAACGGCAACACCGAACCGAGAGGCTTCGGTCACATTTGTGTTTCGGTTCCTGACGTCGAAGCGGCCTGTCTGCGGTTAGAAGCACTTGGTGTGATATTCCAGAAGAAGCTTGGCGCGGGTGGAATGAAAAACATCGCGTTCATTCGCGATCCAGACGATTACTGGATTGAAGTCATTCAGCCAGGATTCTGAGCGCATCTCTCGTTGAGAGATATCTTTTCCGATGCTATTTTTATCAAATGAAAAATCGCTCACACTTCGCATTTTGCGTTTTTGTTTGTTTCTCATTTTGCGCTGGCGCAGTTGAAGTCGATCGAGTTGGACCGGCGTTGAGCTCGGTAGCCGGGGCAACGACGTTCCGAGCCACTCTAACAAATGGATTCCATTTTAATGAGGCAGCACCCAATCGGGTCGAAATTGGAGGCAAAGCTTCAAAGCCTGATAAATCAACTCTTCATGAGCTCCAATTCAGTTTTGAGAATGCCGATCATAAAAACGGCAAAGCCGTGCTTTACGTTTGTGACGATGCGCTGACGTTCTGCGAGCCCCGCACCGTTGAGATCGAAGCGCCAAAGGATGCCGATCTTAATGCCTCAGCCGCCGGTGCGTCGGTGAAAACTCTAAGTGGGCCGACGCGAGTGGCTCAAGCGACAAATTCTGGCGACGTGGCTAAAGGGCTTCTGAGGAAAGCGAGTACCCTGAAGAAAAACGAATTCGGATTCATTGAAGATGATTTGCCGAGAGCCGCAGCACTCGCGGCGAAGGAAAATAAGCTTGTGCTTATCGACTTCTCTGCACGTTGGTGCCCTGGCTGTATTCGCCTGGAGAATGAGATTTTCGGTACGCCGGCCTTCTCCGCTGCTACAAAAAGATTTGTGACGGTCCGTCTGGATTACGATCGCTTCGAGAATCTTAAAGTCGCAAAGCAATTCGACATTCGTGCAATTCCCTCTCTCTTAGTTACCAATTCAAAGCTTGACGAAATCTCTCGACTGGTTGATTTCCAGCCGATGAGCATGATTTCGAGCTTTCTTCGCGATACTCAAGAAAATTCGCTGCCGTACCGAGAGTTTCAAGAAAAAGCAGATGCTAATGATAAGAAGGCGGCACTCATGCTGGGCCGGCGTCTGTATCGGAGCGCGCAATATTCTAGGAGTGTTGAGTACCTTTCGCGAATTTCGCCAACCCCGATTGAGCTAGCGGACGCAAAAGTGCAGGCGGCCAAGAGCGCAGCCAAAGATAACGAAAAGTTGAAACCTCAGTTTCAAAACGCATTGCGCGAAGCAATTGAAAAAGAACCCTCGAGCTCGAGATCAATTCTTTGGCGAACAGATCTCGCAGAGCTCGTAGTGGACGCTGCCGAAAAAAAGCAGGTTGCAGCTGAGGGGCTTGTAGTGGTCGATAGAATTCTCGATCATCCGGGCGCAATCAGTCAGGCCGTCCGAGGCGATGCGCTTGGTGAGTTCACCGGATTTGAAGGCTTATACGTTGCGAGTGAGGGCGCCGATCTCGCCGAGGCGGCGAATCTCGATGAGAAACTTCAACAAGCGGCAAGACTCAAAGTGACCGCGATAGGGCGTGCACTCAAAATTCCCGTAAGTCTAAAAGGGCCGGCGCTTCGCTACTTGATTTTCTTAATGGCGGCGAAGGAGTTTTCTGAAGCAGAAACTCAGGTCACGGCTATGCTCAAAGTTGATGCGCAAAATCCAGAATTGGAGCGGCGTCAGCTTCGAATTTTAAATGGACTCAAAAAATTCAATGAGGCGAGTTCGGTGGGGCGCAAACTTTTGCAGCGCTCGTTCGGAAAAAATGAAGTTTGGGTCGCACAGCAGCTCATCAAATCTTATTTAGGACTCGGAGAGAAGCTGGAGGCCAAGGCGCTTGCTCAAACGTACCTTGAAAGAAAAGATATCGAATGGAATTTGATGAAGTCTGAGCAGAATGATCTGATGGAAACGGTTCAACTTTAACACTGTGACAAGAGTTGTTGACGTCATCAACCCTCTTAGAGTTCAAGTCGATCTTTTGAGGGTGAAAGAGAAAACGCTTCCCTGAGGTTGTCGCGCCGTTACCCAAAGTAGTCCTTGGTGCGCCTCGACAATCATCCTCGAGATATAAAGACCGAGGCCTAAACCATTTCGGTCTTTGTCATTGATCTGAGCGAAGCGTTCAAAAATGCGAAGCTCTTCGCCTTTGGGAACTCCCTTGCCAGAGTCCGCAACCGATACAACAATTTCGGCCGCGCGCTCTTTTAAGCTAAGAGTGATCGTTCCGCCTGCGGGAGTAAACTTAATTGCATTTGCGAGCAGGTTCGAAAGGACTTGTTCAATTCTAGCTCGGTCACAATTGACAACCGTCGAAAACGCAGCGGGTTCGATCGTCAGCGAGATTTTTTTTGCCGTCGCCGATAGCGAAAAGCTCTCGACGGTCTGATCAATGAGTTTAATGAGTTCATTTTTTCTTGGTTCCAAATGAAATTTGCCTGCAGCAAACCGTTCCGTATCCACAATATCGTCGATAAGTTGGAGTGCGATGAGCGCATTGCGTTTTATCACTTCAATCCAATTCTTCGCCTCGATTGAGAACCCGAACCCCTCTGATTCTTCGAGCAACAAGTCTGCATAAGATAAAACCGAACCCATTGGATTTTTTAAATCGTGGCTAACGATCGCGAGAAATTCGTCGCGCGTTGTGAGAGATGCTTTCGTCAGTAAATGTGACGATTGTTCATCGTTGAGTAAGATCGAAGCCTGTTGCACTCGAGAATCAGTCTCCTTCCTTTCGTCGAGCAAATTGTCATCCGTCTGTTCGCGCTCGCCCTGAAAGAGTTCATCAGCAACCGTGCGCTTCACGCTGCGCTCTTTGGACAAAGCGGCATCCATCAACGCACGCTCGGCTTGGACCGTTTCATCATCCAGTTTTCTTTGGGTTTGTTGGCGATCGCTCCTCTTTTGGTCCATCGAGCTATTTTCTGATTTACTTTCAGATTTTTGAGTCGAGTCATTTTTACTTCGTCTACTGGCGCGCTCCTCGTCGGCTTCGTCACGATCGCTTCGAATGCGCTGATCGGTTTCGCCTTCGGCATTCTTTATGAATCGAAGCAGCGATTCATCGGTTTTTCCACGCTCAGTAATGAGGCTATCATCCGTCTTCGCACGCTCATCTTTGAGAAATGGAGTCGCATCTGATTTTTTCATTTGTTTTTGCCCTCAAAGAAATTACGGGAGCGAGCAAAAAAAATCGCTCTTAATGGTGCCAGTTATACGGCTGAACATTAGCACCACCACATTAAACTTAAAATCAACAGTAATTTTTCCTCGCTTCACATCGCAGTGCTTCTACCTCAATGAGCAAGAAAGCGAGCACATCTCATTCTGGGGAGTTGATTCGCAAGATGAATGATATGATCGGAGCGAGATGGGTCAGGCTGACTCGGATTCAAATATCTGAGAAGCTTAACAGTTGATGCCCGCTATCAGAGGCCCTCTATAGTTCGCTTGGGCTCAAATAAAATATACCTCGATCGGAGTGCGCATGAGTCAGTTGCGAGTGGAGAGTTTTTCGCTTTCTTTAGATGGTTACGGAGCTGGTGTGAATCAGGATTTGAACAATCCAATGGGCGTCGGCGCGATGATGATCCACGATTGGCTTTTGCACACTCAAACATTTAAAAAAATGACGGGTCAATCGGGCGGAACGACGGGGGTCGACAACGGTTTTGCCGCGCGCGGATTTGACGGGATCGGTGCGAACATCATGGGGCGAAATATGTTCGGCCCGATTCGGGGCAATTGGACCGACGAGGAGTGGAAAGGCTGGTGGGGATCAAATCCTCCCTATCATTCTCCAGTTTTTATTCTCACTCACCACAAACGCAAGTCGATCGAAATGGAGGGCGGCACAGTCTTTCATTTCGTTACGGATGGAATTGAATCTGCGCTTCGACAAGCGCAAGGGGCTGCCGGCGGAGCCGACATTCGACTCAATGGCGGCATGTCGACGATCAAACAATATTTATCTAAAGGCTTGGTTGATCGGATGCATCTTGCGATTTCCGCTAAGCCCCTGGGCGCAGGTGAAAGTCTCTTCTCCGGCATTGACCTGGTTAAGCTAGGTTATGTCGTAAACGAAAGCGTGTTGGGTGAGAAAGCGACTCATGTCGTTTTTGGAAAAGAAACAAACAAGAACTGAGACGGGCTCAATTTCAAATTTGAGGCCATTCGGGTCACAATTGCTGAACGAGCGTCGGACGACGTGCTAAAAGACCTGCCGTAGCAGTTGCATTCAATGTTCTCTAAGCTTACGCCATATTCTTAAGCTCTGGGCTTCTCGCGAGAGTTGCCCGTGCGCGGGTGAGTGCCGATTGCAAATACTCTCGGTTCCAGCGGCACAGAAACTCTTGCCATTCTAAGTTTCGGTCGGCGATTTGATCGAGCGATTTCTCCATTTGCGCGGTGAACTTGAGATCGACAAGCTCCGGAATTGCTTTTACAAGAACTGTATCCGTATTCAAACCAAGCCGTGTGGGCCTCAACGCTTCTTTTTCAATTTCAACATACCCACGCTCTTTTAGAGTCGCGATCGTAGAAGCGTAGGTGCTTGGCCTGCCGATTCCGCTTCTCTCCATCAGCTGGACAAGTTTTGCCTCGCTGTAGCGCGGTGGCGGGGAAGTCGTTTTTTTCTCGAGTTTAATTTCTTTGAGATTCAGGACCTGCCCCTTTCGTAAAGCGGGCAACTCGGTTTCATCTTCGATGTTTTTCCAAAACTTCAAATACCCTTCCAATAAAACCTGCAGTCCATTCGCCACCCAGTTGGTATCGGCAGCTATGATCACTGCTTGTGTTTTAGAAAGTTTCGCCGGCTGACACTGACTTGCGATCGCGCGCTTCCAGATCAGGTCGTAGAGAAGATATTGATCGCGTGTGAGCTTGTCCTTCATCATCTCTGGAGTCTGAGACACCTGCGTGGGGCGAATCGCTTCGTGGGCAGCCTGGGCGCCGGATTTAATTCGGTACACTCGTGCTTCTGTGGGCG
>JAYVND010000032.1:0-7588 GCA_043758635.1 Bdellovibrionales bacterium | reverse complement strand
AATAATCATTTCGCGAACTGCATCAATTCGGTCGGCACCAAAAAACATATGCTCGGTACGACATAATCCAATTCCTTCAGCGCCAAAATCTCGGGCCGTTTGCGCATCTTTTGGAGTGTCGGCGTTTGCGCGAACTTTCATCGTGCGATATTTGTCGGCAAGCTTCATCACGCGCTCAAAGACGTCGTCGAGCTGCGGCTCAACTGTTTTGACTTCGCCTAAGTAAACCTGACCGGTTGACCCATCAAGCGTCGCGATCTCGCCCTTTTTCAAAACGTAGCCGTTCACGCGCATTTCTTCTTTTCTGTAATCGACCGTGACGTCGCCGGCTCCAGCCACGCAGCATTTGCCCATCCCACGCGCAACAACAGCCGCGTGCGATGTCATTCCCCCGCGAGTGGTGAGAATTCCTTGCGCTGCTACCATACCGAGAATGTCTTCGGGCGAGGTTTCAACTCGAACGAGCAATACTTTTTTGCCCTGCTCTTTCCATTCGACCGCTTCTTCGGAGCTGAAAACAATTTGCCCGCACGCGCCGCCAGGGCTTGCTGGCAGCCCTTTGGTGAGCAAGGTTTTCTTCGCTTTTGGATCGAGTGTCGGGTGAAGGAGTTGATCCAAGCTTTTCGGATCAATGCGCATGAGAGCGGTTTTCTCATCAATCAAACCTTCATCGAGCATCTCGCAGGCAATGCGAAGAGCCGCGGCCGCCGTACGTTTGCCATTTCGAGTCTGGAGCATCCAGAGCTTGTTTTGCTCAATGGTGAATTCCATGTCCTGCATGTCGCGGTAATGGCCTTCGAGTTTTTTATAAATGTCGACGAGTTCTTGATAAAGTTTCGGCATTTTTTCTTGCATCGAGGTGCCCGGTGCGCCATCGGCAAGTGCTGACTCAGTCGTCAAGTTTTGCGGCGTGCGAATGCCGGCAACAACATCTTCGCCTTGAGCGTTGATTAAAAACTCGCCGTAAAATTTATTTTCCCCAGTTGACGGATTGCGCGAAAACGCGACACCAGTTGCCGAGTCATCGCCCATGTTACCAAACACCATTGACTGCACGTTGACGGCTGTTCCCCATGATTCGGGGATCGCGTTCAAATTTCGGTAAGCAATTGCCCGCGGTGTGTTCCAACTATGGAATACGGCACCGATCGCGCCTTGCAACTGGTCTTTCGCGTTATCGGGAAATTTTTTGCCCGTCGAATCAATGACCTGTTTTTTAAATTTTTTTACCAGGGTTTTCAAATCGTCAGCGGTCAGATCCGTATCGAGCTTGTATCCCTTCTCATCTTTGAGATCTTCGAGCGCCACTTCCAGCAGGCTCGAATTCATGTTCATCACGACGTCCGAATACATTTGGATGAAGCGACGGTACGAATCCCAGGCGAAACGAGCGTTGCCCGATTTATTTGCAAGCCCTTCAACCGTTTCGTCGTTCAGACCGAGATTTAGGATCGTGTCCATCATACCCGGCATCGAGGCGCGTGCCCCTGAGCGAACACTCACGAGAAGTGGATTGGCAGCGTCTCCTAATTTTTTGCCAATCAGTTTTTCGACGCGCTCGAGGGCCGAGTCGATTTCACTTTGCACGTGAACAGGAAGCTTGCCGCCGTTGTGATAGAACTCACTGCAAACGTCGGTTGCGATCGTGAATCCTGGCGGCACGGGCATTCCGAGGGAAGTCATCTCAGCGAGATTCGCACCTTTGCCGCCCAGTCTATTTTTCATCGCCGCGCTGCCCTCGGTCTGGCCAACGGCAAAGAAGTAAACTGACTGTTTTTTCTCTGGTGTGCTTTTCATTTTTTCTGATCCTTCAGCTATGTTTGCGGCCTTATCCATCGATGTTTCCCCACTCGCATTTGCATTTGCACTTGCGTTCGCATTCGAACTCGCACGTGTTTTCATCATTCTGAAATCACTCTAAAATAGTTCGCTCGAGAAAATGCCTTTGGAAGAGAGAACTCTCCCCCCTGTCGCACTTTTGTGTCCTCGTAAGTCTTTAATCCGACTCAACTAATACTCGAACTAAAAAAGCGATTCTAAAGTGTGCTCAAAAAAAATCGCCCCAAGACTGTTGTCATGGGGCGCTTCGAAAGCTCTTAAAATTTAAAAATCTTTTTTCATCCCGTTGCGGATGTACTCGGAGACGCCTGTGATATCCACCCGATCTTGCTTCATCGTGTCGCGGTGGCGGACCGTTACTTTTTTATCCACCAGAGAATCAAAATCGAAGGTCACACAGTACGGTGTTCCGATCTCATCCTGGCGACGGTAGCGCTTGCCGATGGACTGGCTGTCGTCATAAGTGATATCGAACTCTTCGCTGAGTGCATTTCGAAGCGCCATTGCCGGCTCCTGGAGCTCTGCTTTTTTCGACAGCGGAAGCAATGCCACTTTGTACGGCGCCACCTCGGGCTTAAAGCCTAGCACAACTCGCACGTCTTCTTTTCCATCAGTGTCTTTGGTGACTTCTTCGCGGTACGCATCGCAGAGAACTGCGAGAACCAGGCGATCGCAACCCACCGCAGTTTCGATGACAAATGGCGTGTAACGTTCTTTGGTCGACTCTTCGAAGTACTCAAGCTTCTTACCCGAGAATTTCATATGCTGAGTTAAATCGAAAGCGGCGCGGTTATGAATGCCTTCCAGCTCCTGCCAGCCGAACGGAAATTTGTACTCGATATCGCCCGCTTTCAGAGCGTAATGCGCGAGCTCGTCTTTGAGATGCTCATGAAAGCGCAAATGATTTTCGTTGATGCCGATGCGCTTTAAAAAATCCCAGCGCGTTTGGCGCCAGTATTCCCAATGCTCCATGTCCGTGCCGGGCTTAACGAAGAATTGCATCTCCATCTGTTCGAACTCACGCGTGCGAAAAATGAAATTTCCGGGCGTGATTTCGTTACGGAAAGATTTGCCGATCGCGGCAATCCCAAAAGGAATTTTTTTGCGCGATGTCGTTTGAATATTTTCGTAGTTGACGAAATGACCCTGGGCGGTCTCGGGGCGAAGGTAAACTACATTTGTAGCATCTTCGGCCGGGCCCATAAAAGTCTTAAACATCAAATTGAAATTGCGCGGTTCAGTCAAATCTTTTGATTTGCAGTTCGGGCACTCTTTGCGCTCGATGTATGACTCCGTGTTGTCGGAGCGAAAACGAGTTTTGCACGACTTGCAATCCACCAACGGATCGGAGAATCCATCGATATGCCCCGACGCTTTCCACACGGTCGGGTGCATCAAGATCGCCGCATCGAGCCCCACAATATCGTCTCGACGAGTCATCGCCTGCCACCAAAAACGCTTCACATTCATTTTTAGATTGGCACCGAGAGGGCCATAATCCCAGCAAGATGCAAGGCCGCCGTAAATTTCACTGGACTGAAAAACAAACCCACGTCGTTTGGCGAGAGACACCATAGTAGCCAAATCGCCAAGGCGTTTGATCTCCGGAATGGCAGCCGTTGTGACTGCGGATTGAGCGGCTTCATTCCCGCTCGACGCCGTAATCGACTGTGCATCTGACTTTGCGTTTGATTGAGCGTTTGATTGAGCACTTGATTGTGCCTGCGAAGGCGTAATCGATGGGTCTTGCGACATGCTGAAATCCCTTTCAAAGCTCTGCGAATGAGCAGGGCTCTTATGGGCGTAGCACCCCGCGAAATAGGGGTCAAGTTTGGTTGGCGGGCGTTATAATTTGCGATTTTGATTCAAGAGTTTGTGGGAAACGGAATTTCCGCCGCTCGGCCCTATTTGCAGCAACGTTCGATCGCTTGAATTGCTTCGTTCAAAAACGGATGAGAATTTGTTTCGCTCGAACCAATCGCCTGTCGGAACGCTTCTTGTGCGAGCGCAACGGAGCTTGTGGAGGGAATGCCGAGAACTTCGAACGCGCACCAAGAATGACCATTCCAATTGAACCAAATATTGGGTGGGTTTCCAACGAGCGTGAGATCACGAGTCGACTCTCTACGCGAAGAACTGTGTCTCGCCCGCGGCGTGTAGGCAATCTGCGTACCGGTGACCTCGCAGTCGTGAATGCTTTCGTGAGTTTTAAGTTGAGTATTAAAATACTCTTCGCCTTGCGACGCAGTGTGAGCCGTAGCGTGTGAAGAGTAAACTTCGTCAATGGATTTTGGGCAATAAGCTTCTGAGCCGCCATTCGGCAGAGCGAACGCCTCCGGCTCGGCGCGCGAGGCGTGGGGCTCGACGCGCGCGGCGTGGGGCTCCGTTGCGTTCGCCGTTTTGTAAGCTGTACCCATGCTAGGTGCCACGTAAGAGTCGCCCGTGATCGAAGCATAAGCTTCGGTTGCGCCGGCCGACGCATAGGTGTCGTCCAAGCCCGATGCATAAGCATTGTCTAAGCGCGACGCGTAGCTGTCGTCCAAGCGCGACCCACAGGCGTCCTTCAGGCGCGTCGCGTAGGCGTCGACTACACGCAGCGGCGTTGCAGCCTTGGACCTAGTTTGAGGTTTCAACTTCGGGGCACGATTCAACCAATCCTCCGCGTGACAAGCCCTACCCGAGCCGCTACAAGTTCAGCTCACCGCCGACCCTTGTTTTCCAACTTTCGTCGACGAACTGAGTGCTATCTTTAAATTATTTTATTAGACGAAGTCTTTGGCAAGCGTTGCCATTTTTCAGGCTGAAAAACGAATCAGACCGAGGCAAGCGAGAATTCTGCACTGAGAATTTGAATTATATCGAGACATGATTGAGACGCGGGCGAGTCCTGATTAAGATATTGGACGAGACACGCACTGCGTAGAAATAGGATGCTTGCTCGAGCAAATTTGATCCGAGTCGGCAGGATTTGTAGCGGTGCTACCTGCATTGCCGCCCGACCGCAATCGCAGAGTGCGAAGTGCGAAGTGCGAAGTGCAGAGTGCAGAGTGCAGAGTGCGAGAAAGAGTTCGATACACCGACTGAGTCGCTAGCAAAAAGCGGCATTTGACTGAGGAGAGATTATGGCCAATCCATTTGATCAACAACAGCCGATTTCTGGCGTTAAAAATATCATTGCCGTGAGCTCGGGCAAAGGCGGCGTCGGGAAAAGTACGGTTGCGGTGAATCTGGCGATGGCACTTACGAAGCTCGGTAAAAAAGTTGGCCTGCTCGATGCTGATATTTATGGCCCAAGCCTTCCGCGCATGTTTGGAACGCTCAACCAGCGCGTTGAAATCGGCGACGATAAGATGCTTCAACCACTCACGCGTTTCCATGTGAAACTCATGAGCATCGGCTACCTTATAGACGAAGATCTCGCGGTCGTGTGGCGTGGCCCGATGCTTTTCAAAGCGATGGATCAATTTCTGCGCGAAGTGGCATGGGGCGAACTTGATTATTTGCTCGTGGACCTCCCACCCGGCACTGGCGACATTCAACTCTCGCTTGCGCAAAAAGTTCCGCTTGCTGGCGCGCTTGCCGTTTCAACTCCGCAAGATGTGTCGCTGACTGACGTAAAAAAAGCGATCGATATGTGGTCTCGCGTCGGCGTCAAAATGCTCGGCTTGGTTGAGAACATGTCCTACTTTATTGCTCCGGGCGGCGAAAAACTTCAGCTCTTCCCGAAGGGTTCAATGGATACCTATCTTAAGCAGCAAGGCCTGGCGAAAATCGGCGAGGTGCCTTTTCATCCCAATGTCGGCATCGGCTCTGAAGCCGGAATTCCCGTCGTCGAAAGCGATCCGACATCTGACGAAGCTAAGGCTTTTAGTCTCATCGCGAAACGACTGTTAGAGCTGGTTCCTTGAGTAAACTAAAATTTATTTGAGACTCGCGCGCTCGCTGGCCTAATCTGGCATCTTGAGATGCGGATCGTTCTGCGGTCCGCTGCGGTTTGTGCTGAAGTCCGTTTTGCGACCCGCGGTGGTTCGTTCTGCGGTCCGCACCGGTTCGTTTTTCGTCAGCGGCAGTTTTTTCTGCGGTCTGCGGTGCTTCTCGGTCTGCGATCCGCTTCGGTTCGTTTCGAGGTCTGCCGCGGACTCAGCTGAGTGGATCTGTAGTTCACTCAAAATTATAGCTAGGCTTCAGACGCGAAATCACGCGCAAATTTATGCGACACGTTTCACTCAGAAACGCGTTCTCTTTTTTTCTCGCATCTTAAAGAACGCGGCGCTATCCTAGTTACGTCATCTCGTTTTTCTTTTCTCATCTAAAAAGAGGAGGGATCTGTGAGAAGCGTCATTGCTTGCGACCCTGCACCAGAGTAGCGGGCTTAAACTTAAGCACATGGATGTTAAAAGATACTTGAGAGCATTCCTCCTTTGCTCAGGGCAAAACATGTGAAAGCGTGCGACGCAAAGCTTAGAGGGGCTACCGCGACGATCGATCGTTGCTATGCCAGCCAAGCTGCCAAAGGCGAAGAACTTTTTAGGCGGAATTGCAGATCAAATTTCAGGCTATGCCTGCTGCGATTTCTGAGCGACAACTTGGAGGAAACATTATCAACAGGGACACGATCCCTCACCCGCTCTCCAAGGAGGCGGGTTTTCATTTTTTTCAGGCAAGAAGCGCCAAAAGCGCCGTTCGTACCTCCCGGCGTGTTTCTCCCGGCGTGTTTCTCCTGGCGCGTTTCTCCTGGCGAGTCAGACTCCCGGACAAGGCGTGATCTTTGCGGGCTCCGAATTTCAAGCCTCCAAGTTTCGCAGGCTTATCTCTCTTGCAACATTTTTTCTGAATCTCCAGATTTTAAATGCGCGGTCTTCAAATTTTTCGATCCGCTGCAAATCCAGTTTTCTGAGCCCCTTCTGCGAATTTACCGCGATCGTAGGTTCTAGCATTTCCCCGGATGCGCCCTCACCGCAGCTTGGGCAAGTTGGCATGGTTTCCCGTTCACAGCATTGAACCTCGCCGTTTTCCAAAAGTAATCTCGGCGCGGCGCCTATTATGTTGCGCGCACAAGCACCGCAAGTTTTCAATTTCGTGAGTTCCACCGAGTGCGAATGGTTGAACGTGATCAATCTCGATTTGGTGACGCGAGCCACAGACTCTCCCCGTCTGGTGATTTCGAAATTGGCAGCTTCCTTGATCGCGTTTGAAAACTTCGCGGTGAAGCGAGACTGGAATTGTACGCATGCCTGACGGTCGTTTCGTCATTGTGGGCGAGTCAGAATTTAATATATTACAGTGGCTATGCTCGAAGTCTACTCCATCTATAGTATCAGCTGTATCAGCGTGACTACGTATCGAGTCCGCAACGGGCCCAGATTTCTCAACACCTCGATGCAAACCTCCCTCTTCTTGTGAAGCCTTCGACTTACGCACAACTTTCGTCACCGGATCCTTCCTCGCATTGTACTCCTGACAGAGCGCTGCCATAATTTTTCCGGGACTGCCGAGCGGAATTCGATGGGATAGGAGTTCTTTCGTGCGCAGAAAAATCTCATACTCGTCATGAGTCATCACGATTTGCAAAGAGACTTCTGCCTGGTTGATGACTTTGACCTTCTCCTTCTGAAAAATTTGCGAATCCGGAAATTCAGTCATTAAAATTTTCTCAGTCTGCTCCCCGGTCTTTCCTTCAATTTTTTCGATTATGAGCGTCTTAAAGTCATCACTCAGTTTGGATTTCGTTCGAATCTCTTCAGCGCGA